>JAQWAN010000001.1 GCA_028707655.1 Bacteroidaceae bacterium | reverse complement strand
ACAAGTGAACTTGTCAGAAGAAGAACTCTTACATCTTCGTTTTTCTCCGACCATTCTATAATTGTTCTTAACTTTTCTTCTCTGACTTTCATTTTGTTTGGTTCGGTTTTACTATGTCGTACAACACACAAATATACGCAAGTTTTTTGAAATTATCAAAATCTACCTCAAAGAATATATATAAGGCGATAAAAGTATATATAATAGCGTGTTGCTTAAAAATATTACTTACGCATTTTGTATTAATCACTTGCGTATTATATGTTATTATATCACCTTTGTGTAAATTAGATAACACAAAATACGCAATTTATGGATTTATCATTATATCAGTTCTCATTTGGGGAATATTACGAAAAAGAAGTCATTTGGATACGTTTTTATTACACTGTCGCCTTGAAAAATGCCCTAAAAAATCATTTTCCTTCTGCAAAATGGAGTCAAACTCATAAAGCGTGGTATTTACCTGATTTACCTGCTGTCAGAAAAGCATTACATCTTCCACCCAAAAAGGAGAAAATCACCAGTGCCATTTGTCCACAAAACCAAATTGCACTACAAAATTATATTAGTACACTCAACCTAAAAGCGTATAGCAAAAATACCATAAGGCTTTATGTAAACGAGTTTGAGCAATTATTGAAATTACTAAAAAACATACCTGTTGATACGCTAACACCTGAAAGACTCAAAGATTATTTTCTGTATTGTCTTGAACAACACAAAGCCAAAGAAGCCACAATGAATTCCAAAATAAATGCTATAAAATTCTATTTTGAACAAGTGCTACATCAGCCTAAAATGTTTTTTGATATTCCTCGTCCTAAAAAAGCACTCTTGCTTCCTAAAGTATTAAGCAAGAGTGAAGTAAGAAAATTGCTAAAAGCAACTACCAACCCCAAACATCTTTTGGTTTTACAATTATGCTATGGAATGGGGCTTCGTGTCAGCGAAATTGTAAATATCCGAATAGAAGATATTGATAGCGATAATATGCGAGTTCTTATCAGAGGAGCGAAAGGCAAAAAAGACCGATATGTAAATTTGCCAATATCTGTTTTAGAGCCTATGCGAGCGTATTACAAACTTTACCAACCCAAAGAGTGGCTTTTTGAGGGACAATACGGCGGACAGTATTCTGTTAGAAGTGCTCAGGCTGTATTCAAAAACGCAATGAAAAAGGCAAAAATCAATAAAACTATCGGTATTCATAGTTTACGCCATAGTTATGCCACCCACCTCATTGAAAGTGGTGCAGACATTCGTTTTATCAAAGAATTATTAGGTCATAATTCTATAAAAACCACCCAAGTTTATACCCACATTACCGATATTTCTAAATCTCAAATTAAAAGTCCGTTGGATAATTTGTAAAACTATATTTTTCCTTTGGAATAGCTAACTTTAGCCGGACATTGAGTTAAGTGTAAAAAGTATAACTTTACACAATGGAAAATAGAAATCTCTATAACTCTAAAAATTGGCTATAGAGATTTTTTTTGGAAAGAAAAGGGGTACTTGCTCGGGGGAATACAAAAGAACAGTCCCGACAGTTTTCTGTACGGGGCTGTTTAGGTTATTTGAATATTTTTGTTTTTGTCAACACTCCTGTGTCAGTGTAATATTTCCATTCGCCATATTCAAAAGTAAATTCACCGTCGGAGTCTTCGCTCCATAACAAAATTCCCTCTGATTCTTTTATACCATTTGGATGGTAAGTGATACAATAACATTGATATGGCAGAATACCCTGTACTCCTTTAATAGGAATTCTCTTGTTATTTTTCTTAAAATCTTTCTGAATCATTGATAAATGCCCAAAATCTCCGAAAAAATAACAAGTACCAATAATCGTATCGTTTTTATATTCACCAAAAAAATAAAGTTCACCATTTGTAATATTTAACACTCTATACAAACCATTTTTCTTTCCATTGTGGTAATATATTTCAGTCCGTTCATACTTATTTCTATTTTCTTTCCACAAACCCACCTTTTGCCCTTTTTCATTCAACTGATTTATTTTTTCAGCATATCCTTTTTGGGCAAACATATTGAAATGGAGGACTAGACCAATTATTGCTGCAAATAACAACTTTTTTTTCATAATCATTACTATTTATTAAAAGAATTGAAAAAACTGCGTCTTGTTCCGTTGAGAAAAAAGTTAAAAGCAGGCAAACGAGTTGCATTTACAGGAGCAGCTAAACTACGGGAGACTGTTACACTTACATTTTTTAAACTTTGAGTGGCAGTCGTAAAAGTCTCATAGAAGTAATACGCTCCATCTTCTATATAACCACCATCAACAAGGATGCGTTTCAAAGCATTGTTTTCGTAAATCATATTGCCTACATAGTCTGTTTGTTCTCTCATGGCACTACTCCAAACTTTATTAACTTGTAGTTTTGCTCCATCTGCACTATAAAGGTAGTGATTTTGTGCGTAACCTTTACTGTTATTTATAGTTAATCTTGCTGGGAGATTTAATGAATTGTAAGCGGTATTTAAGCTCTTTATCTAAAAAAGTAAGCTCATCTGCATAAGCATGCAAATAGTTCTCTCTCCTTATTCAATTTTCGTTTTTCTGCAAAAGTTAAAATGCCAAGAAACACACCTATATTTACCTCTTTTTTAACCACTTTTTTCGATTTTTCAAAATAGAGATAGTTTTCCATTCAAACGGTGCTGTATTTTATACAAAATACAGCACCGTTTTGTTACAAATATACCTGTTTATTGGGAGCAAAACCATCTATGTTTTGATCAAAATACTACCATTTATTTTTTGAATAACATATTCATTTTATTGTATAAATATATATTTTACTTTTGAGAAAAGATAAATAGTAGATAAAAAGAAAAGAGAAACTATTTCTTAGTAGGAGGAATAATCAGGTTTAAGAACACCCCTATAAGTGAGGCTAAACCGATGCCAGCCATTGAGAATCCGCCAACACTAAACTGTGCACCACCAATACCTATGGTAAGGATGAGGGAGGCAATAACGGTGTTACGGGTATCTTGAAAATCGACTTGGTTCTTTACTAAGTTGGTGATACCGGCACAGGCAATGGTGCCAAAAAGGAGCAACATGATACCTCCGAGTATACTGGAGGGGATAGACCTTAAAAAAGCACTGACCTTTCCGATTACAGAAAATAGGATACCAGCTACTGCGGCAATACGAATAACCTCCGGATTGGTCATCTTTGTGAGTGCCATAGCGCCTGTCACCTCGCTATAGGTGGTTACGGGAGGTCCTCCTAAAAAGGCAGATACCAAACAAGCTAAGCCATCGCCTAACATGGTTCGATGCAATCCTGGATCTTTAACAAAATCTTTTTGGGCTACGGTATTCACCACATAGATATCACCAACATGCTCTATCACTGGAGCAATGGCAACGGGCATCATATAAAGAACTGCTTTCCAAGATACAGATGGGGTAACAAAATGGGGTAAAGAGAACCATGCGGCTTGGTGTATCTCAGTAAAATCGAGTACGCCCATAAAGTAGGCCGTGATATAAGCCACTACAATACCGGCAAAAACAGGAACCAGTTTAAGTAATCCTTTAGCATAAATGGTGATTATTACAGCAGTAAATAAAGCGATCAGTGCTAATGGCCAATTCTCCTTTGCCATATTTACACCAGAAGAAGCAAGGGTTAACCCAATAAGGATAATAACAGGACCAATCACAACGGGGGGAAAAAGACGCTGAATAAATGCTACTGCCTGCCATTTGATGAGGGCACTCATCAAAAAATAGACCAAAGAGACTCCTAACAAACCAAAAAGAGTGCCAGGGAGTCCAAAATGTTTAGTGGCTTCGATGATGGGCGCGATAAAGGCAAAACTACTACCTAAAAAGATAGGCACTTTACCTTTGGTTACCAAATGAAAAAGCAGTGTACCTACTCCGGCTGTAAAAAGGGCTATTGATGGGTCAAGCCCAACTAGAAGGGGTACAAGAACGGTAGCTCCAAAAGCTACAAATAGAAACTGAACGCCAATAATGGTTTTGCGAACAGAGGAGCGTAGGGTAGAATTCATACGTTAATTAAAAGTAGATTGTTCGTTGATTATTGGAATACAAAACTAGACATTTTACACCAATAAATCACCCTAACACTCGTTTTTTATGGCTGCTTCTTTTGTTCTACCCAAATAAGTTTTTTAATAGCATATCCTCTAGCCGTTGCTTTGTCTAAGAGATGCTGCTTTACCTGGTCCGAGAGTTGGGGTGTGCGACTTAATAGCCATAAATATTTATCATTGTCACCACCTATCAACGCATAGTTATATCCCTCTTCATCGAGTTCTAAGATATTGTAACTACCATAAAACCACAAGAAAAAAGAGACTTTCAATCTGCCTGGCTCTTCGGCATTGGGTTGTTTGGCCTTTCCTATTGCTTTTGTATAACGACCTTTTTTTACATTATAGCCACTATTGACAACGCGTATTTTACCGGTGGGCAACAGGGTGTATTCGGCCGTTACCTCGCGCATATGACGTTCAAAGGAGTGGTCAAAGCGAGCAATCTCATACCATTTGCCCATATAGCGAGGCAAATCTACTGTTTTAACGGTATGGGTGGACACCTGCGAAGCAGATCCACATCCCAAAAGAAGACAAGAAAGTAGTAATAAGGAGGATTTCATAAGCATCTATTTTTTATAATGTATAAGAGGCAAGAAAAGCAGCGGTTGTGGTATGACGAAAAGAAAAACCACTCTCTAATAAACGTGTAGGTCGCACACACTGACCGGTACAATAGACCTGCCCCACTTGACCCATCAACAAGCGAATGAGCACCTTTGGAACAGGCAAGAGCAGAAACCGTTTATGTTTTTTAGCGAGTTGCTGCATAAACGTACGTTGACAGATTGTCTCCGGAGCTACGAGATTGAAAATGCCGGAGAGCGTAGGGGTTTGGATTTCAAAATAGAGGGCACGGACCAAATCGTCTAATGAGATCCAAGAGAAAGCTTGATCACCCCGACCAATGGTAAGACCAAAGCCGAAGGGAAAGGTTTGCGACATCTGGGCTAAGGCGCCTCCTGAAGGGTCTAAAACTAACCCAAAACGATTAATCACCACACGGGTTTCGGAGGGGGTCTGCATTGCTTCTCGCTCCCAATTGACACACAAGGAGGAGAGAAAACCAGCACCACGGGCGTTTTTATACGCATCGTGACAACCTACCGAGGAGTAATAGCCTATGGCAGAAGTGGAAATAAAAAGTTTCGGTTTAACGGGCAATAGGCGGATGGCCTGTACTAATTTGCGAGTGACCTCTACTCTACTTCTTCTCAATTCGGCTTTATAGCTCTCGCTCCACCGTTTTTGAATAGGAGCTCCCGATAAATTGATAATCACCGCACAAGATTTTATCCGTTCGGCAATCTGCTTTATCTCTTTTTTCGCAAAAAGACCACGTTCCAACGGAATCACCTGTTCTCCTTTTTTCTGCAGATAAGTTGATAAACTTTTCCCTACAAAGCCTGTCGCTCCACTAATTGCTATCTTCATCTAGGTATCTCATTTTATGGTTAGTAATGCTAGATTCATCTAGGAGGAGTAAACACCACCTCCCCGAAAGATACATCTTTTTTTTATCCAATAATAAGGAATCGTTCTTTAAATTTAAAAAAACAGAAAACAGTACTATTTAAGCGGTAAGTAGAGCAATTAGGTAGTGCTTATACAGTAAGAATGGTATCCGGGAATAGGAGAAAAAATAAGGAATTCGCGCCAAACAAGAATTTTCTACAAGATTATTTCTATTTTTGTTGACTTACTATTAACTACATCTACCAAATAACTTACAGATGAAAAAAATTACAACCATGTTATCACTTCTAGCGTTACTCACCGTTTCTTGTAAACAAAAGGAGGAACTAACCCTAGTGGTGGGAACCTACACCGATCAAAGCACTAGTAATGGAATTTACACCTATCGGTTTAATCAAGAAACAGGAGAAGCTACAGCATTAGACAGTGCAACACTTGAGAATCCCTCCTTTCTCACTTTTGGAGCAAAAAGAGAAAATATCTATGCGGTTAGCGAAATGACAAGAGAAACGGCTAAACTCTCGGCCTACCAACTAGAGGCAGCAACAGGCAAACTACACCGCATTAATACGCAACCGATTGCTGGCGACCATCCATGTAATGTGCGGGCTATCGAGGGATTAGCTGTAACAGCTAATTACAGCAGTGGGAGTATTAGTACCTTCCCTCTAAAGGAAGATGGCTCTATCTTACCTGCTACAAACACACTCTCCTTTACCAAAACAGGAGCCGATAGTATCCGACAAGCTTCATCGCATCTACATTGCGCCATCTTTTCGCCACAACAGGATTTCTTATTGGCTACCGACCTTGGAGGCGATTGCATCTATAGCTATCAGGTGAAGCGAGAGGGAAACAGGGTGCAGCTGGAAAAAGAATCACTACAAACCACGCAATTGCCAGCAGGTACCGGACCAAGACATCTGATTTTCTCTACCTCGGGAAAACGGGTTTACCTAATCAGTGAGTTATCGGGAGAGGTAATGACTTTTCGCTACAAAAACGGTAGTCTACAACTGATGCAAACGCTCGTTGCGGATAGCGTAGGTGCCAGAGGAAGTGGAGATATACATTGTAGCCCAGATAACAAGTTTCTCTATACGAGTCATCGCTTGCAAGCGGATGGACTTTCTATCTTTAAAATTAAAAAAGACGGAACATTAGAAAAAACAGGGTATCAACCTACTGGTAAACATCCACGCAATTTTACGATTACGCCCAACGGGGAATTACTATTGGTGGCTTGTCGCGACGAGAATGCAATAGAGATTTATCGTCGTAATAAAAAAACAGGAGAACTAACCCTGCTTCCTACATCTATAAAACTAGGAAAACCGGTCTGCCTACAGTTTAAATAAAGAGCGTATGCGCGATTAAAAATAGAGAGGAATAGAACCTGTTATTATCTGTATTTTTTACAAAATAAAAGTGACATTCAACATTTTTGTAGCTATATTTAAGAGTTGCAATTTTTCAGTATATCTTATATATATACATAATTTACCCACAAAAAAGCTGATTTTAATATCAAAAAATCAATAAAATGGGGGAAATACTGTTTGTTTAAATATATATTAGTATATTTGCACACAATTAATTATTATTATTTTTAACTAAACGTAAAAATTATGAAGAATTTTACTCTTTTATTTTTAGCGCTTTTTATGAGCGTAAGTGTTGGTGCACAAAAAGCAACACAAGTAAAAAAAGCTAAAGCACAAACACCGGTTAGACAATCTCAGGTCTTAGGAACTGCGGGCGACTTGATCAATAATGTGAAAGGCATGCAAAAAATAACAGCTTCATTTACTCCTATTGATGAAAGCTTTGAAACAGAAGATAACGGTTGGACTATCACTGACGGTGCTGACTTAATGAGCTCTGGAGCTGGACTTACCGATACTCCTGCTGTAGACGGCGATGCATACCTTATATCCATGTACGATGGGGCAGCATCTAGAAATGCATGGGCTATTTCTCCTAGTACTTATCTAGAAGCTGGCACAACTTACTACGTTTCTGTATATGCATATGTACCTGGATATGAGGGTGTAAACGACGAATTTGCTATTACGGTTGGACAAGGCGATACAGCCATCAAACAATCTACTATTTTGATAAACAAAAAAGGAGATAATGCTGAATCCATCCAAAGTTTTACACAATTTAAAGCTGAATTTACCCCAACAGAAAGCGGTCTTTATAACTTTGGAATAAACCATTGTACAGTTGCTAAAGATGTAAATGCAGTTGCTTTTGATCTATTCCAAGTACACGATGCACCTATTATCCCTACAGCAAAAATAGCTGAAATCGCTTATACGGGCGGTCTTTGCTCTTATGACACAGATCACGGTAATGATGTATTTTTAGCTGGTAGTACAAGTAACATTTACTTAAATGCAAGCACTTCAAATGTTACCTCATTTGCATGGATGGCTCCACTTGGTGTCAATATTGTTGGAGATGCTACTACTAGTGCATTAGTTGCTAACAATCTATTCGCTGGAAACAACACCTTTACATTATCTGTAGCTGGTGATAATGAAAGCAGTGATAATTCATCCATCACTATCGCATCAAAAGAATATGCAGCAGATGCAACTATGTTTGTATCGAATATATCTCCTGCTGAATCAGCTGTAATGGTAACCGCTTCAGCAGATGGTTTTTCTTATCTAGCTGGTCCTAATAGCTACTTTACACAAATTGCAGAATCATTCGAGATGCCTGCTAATGCAACTATCTCTATGAATGGTTTCGTTCATTCTGCCGTTTATGCAGGAGCTACTATTGGTACAGAACCATTAACTGTTAGCATTAAACAAGCTGTAGATGGTATGCCAGGAACAGTCATTAAATCGTATACTACCACATTGGGCGAATTCTTTGCTGGAGATAGATCAGTAAGATCATTCACTTTCCCAGAACCTCTTCAAATTACTGGTTCTTTCTTCATTGAGTTTGATTTCCCAACCTTTACTGCAACTGCCACTGACGGATTTGGTTTTGCTACATGCTGGGACAGACCTGCTGCAGTAAACTCTTTATATGCAAACTATGATGGCGCTTGGATGGCTATAACTGACTTATTTGGCCAGAGTGTAAGTACTCTAATCGTTATTGACGCTACTGTTGTAGACAGTGCAGATGGTATCGAAAACGAGGTGGCTGATAAAGAAATTGCAACAGAATCTTATTATAGTTTAACAGGTACAGAAATGGCTAAACCTGCTCAAAAAGGTATCTATGTAAAACGTGTTGTTTACACAGACGGAACATCTAAATCTGTTAAATGCATCCACTAATCTTATTTTCTACACTTTTGTAGATTATATTTTATTCTTTTTTTTTTGGAAAGGCTACCCAGTATTGCACTGTGGTAGCCTTTTTTTTAAAGAATAGGTGCTATATGCGTTACGGGGAGGGTAAGCTCTCCTAACTCTATCATCGCATTTATCAGATGTACCCTTTGATAATTGGAGATAGAGAAAACAGAGATGTCAGCATATGAAATAATCTGTTGCGCGAGCAAAGCGGCTTGCTGCGTTCCCTTTAGCAAGGAGTGACGAGGCGTAAAGAGCCCCTGTTCATTTTCAAAGACAACATTACAGTAACTGGTATCTGAAACCATTCCATTGGAAAGCAAAAGGATATCATCCGAATAATGACGTAGGGTCATGAAGTGCTGTAGTGAACTGCGGTCTTCAAATTTACAGTGATAGTCCAGATTACCGGCCTCAACCAACTGCAAACTACCTATGCAAGGTAGGGTATAAAAGGAATAACTCACCTCTTCTATTCCTAGTTCTGCACTATATACCAAACGATATTTTACAACACCGCGCTGAAAAGAGAGAGGCACTGTTGTGGGTATGGATAGGGGAAATCCAAGGGTACGCTCGATACGCTGCATATGAAAGGCGTAACGCAATAAACTGCCATTCACTATCTTAATACTTTCTATATATCTCATACAAAGGGTAAATATACTTTTTCTAATACTTCTTCATACTCACTTCTCATCGAACTATTAATGGTTACTCCTCCTCCACTTCTGAAGTAAAACGAATCATTCACCTGCTCCAAATAACGAATCATCACCGCACTATCTAATTCAATACCATCATAATAACCAAAAACGCCCGAATAATAGCCTCTTTTTTCCTGCTCAGCGGCAGCTATAATCTTACAAGTAGAAACTTTAGGTGCACCAGAAATGGAGCCTGCCGGAAGTAATGTAAAGAGGATATCCCCTAAACAAGCAGTATAGTCTGCGGGCAGTTCACCACTAATCTGGGAGGAGACCTGCAAGATTGCTCCGTTAGAGGTCTCTACCCTGTCAATATACCTAAAACGGTCCACTTTGATTTGGGTAGCCACCCTACTTAAATCGCTACGGATAAAATCAACTATCGTGTTATGCTCTGCTTGCTCTTTATAATCAGCAAGAATTACTTGCTCGGCATGCGGCACATCACAACGAATTGTTCCCTTCATGGGATTGGAATAGATGGTTGTTCCTTTTATACGGACAAACGTTTCTGGCGAGAAACAGACAAAACGATTGGGCAGAGCTACTCCATAAGGCGACTGACTATGTAAAAGAATCTCTTGCAGGGTGTAATCGGTGGTAATAGGCGTTTTTAGGGTTAGATTCGTCAAGAAAGAGTTACCCTGCAACAGCTGTTGTTGCACATAAGAGAAGCGTTGCGAATAGGTAGCATAGTCTACTGGATGCGATTTGAAAAGGCTCCCCAACAAAGGGCTTTTGGATAGCGCAGGGGATATATTGGTATGGGCGTGCACGCGCCATAAAACAGCCTGTTGCTCTAGGGGATGCGGGATAAAAAAGCCACGTTCCATTTCATAATCGATGCCAAATAAAAAAGGCAGGGCACAACGGCCGGCTTGATTCATCAATAGCCGCACTTCTTTTGCTGTTATCATGCTGCAAATTTACACTTTTCAATAAAGAAAACGAAAGCTCTACTACTTAATCAACAAACACATCTTGTTTTTTATTATCTTGCGCGCAAATAGAAAAATGAAATGTTACGTATTTTAATTATAGATAATAGAGATTCATTTGTATATAATTTGGTGGAACTGTTACGATCGACACAACGCGTAGAGATAACAATTCAACAAGCCGAACAGATTCAGCTAGATGAGCTCTATTTATTTGATGGTATACTCCTCTCCCCCGGGGCAGCTCAACCAACCGACTATCCCGCTATGATGCACCTAATTGAGCATGCGTACCGCAAATACCCTATCTTAGGGGTATGCCTAGGGCATCAAGCGTTAGCAGTAGCCTTTGGAGCCTCATTACAGCTACTAGAAAAACCAAAACATGGACACCAAAGCTTTTTACAGATAACACATCCCTGCGCACTCTTAAAGGGGATACCCAACCAAACCGCTATTGGCAGATATCATTCGTGGCGTGTGGAAAGCCAATCCTTACCAGCAGATTTACAGGTTTGTGCTACCGACGAAGAGGGAAACGGTATGGTTATTGCCCACCAGTCGCTACCACTTTTTGGTGTACAGTTCCATCCTGAATCAATTATCTCCGAACAGGGTTTATTACTGATCAACAACTGGCTAGATTGTGTAGAAAAATTTAAGAGAGAAAAAGTGTACATACATAACAGCTTACAGAAAATAGAGAGGGCACTTTAGCGAAAGTAGGTATACCTAGAAACAAAACATCTACTTTCCTCCTTCTATATTTATACTTCTTTTCACACATAACAAGCAGCAGCTATCATTTTTTTTTGTAGCTTTGTCTAAATCGTTTTAGTAGTTTACATTTTAAAACATACAAATATGAAAAGAACAGACTTATCTATCACCATGAAGGGAAATCCTGTAACCATAGTAGGAGGTACTGTAAAAATAGGAGATAAAGCACCCGATTTCGTTTGTCTCGGCAATGCACTTAACCCTGTTCACCTATCTGATTTTAAAGGAAAGAATGTGGTTATTGCCATCTATCCATCTGTAGATACAGGTGTTTGCGCAGCCCAAAATAGACGTTTCAATACGGAAGCCAATAAACTAACCGATACTGTTGTATTATCTATATCTTGCGACCTACCTTTTGCTCAATCTCGTTTTTGTGCAGCAGAGGGATTAGAAAATATTATAACACTCTCTGACCATAAAGATTTAGACTTTGGTAAAAAATATGGTTTTGTGGTGGAAGAGCTAAGACTCTTAACAAGAGGTACGGTTATTATTGACAAAACGGGAACTATTCGTTACATTGAATATGTATCAGAAATTACGGATGAACCCGATTACAAAAAAGCATTAGAGATGATTCAATCATTATAAAGATGTATTAGTTTAAAAAAAGGCTGTCTCATTTTATTGGGACAGCCTTTTTTATTAAAGATGGATTCTTTTAGCAACACTACCTTTATTCAAAAAAGGTTTTTTTAAAGCTTTAATCGGAAAAAAATCTTATATTTACGTGAGCTATGTAGTAAAAAGACAGCGCTTTACATACCCTCCCGGATATTACAAATGCCTATTACGAATTTAAAAATTAAACAGTATGTTACAAACAAAACAAATTCAGGAACTATTGGGAGCAGAATCAACATTACTTGAATTTTCCTCGCCAAAAATCAGTAAAAACAGTTTAGTACTTTCTGGAAAAGATATCGTGGATAATGTCTTTATCTCTTCCGACAGAAATAATCGTGTACTTGGAAATTTAAATCGTCTCTATCATTCAGGCAATCTTTCTGGCACAGGCTATCTCTCTATCTTGCCCGTTGACCAGGGCATTGAACACTCAGCTGGCGCTTCTTTTGCAAAAAATCCACTCTATTTTGATGCGGAGAATATTGTAAAATTAGCTATCGAAGCGGGATGCAATGGGGTGGCCTCCACACTTGGTGTACTGGGAATCGTGTCTCGTAAATATGCACACAAAATTCCATTTATCGTAAAACTTAATCATAACGAACTACTTACTTCTCCTAATACATTCGACCAAATTCCTTTTGCCTCTGTAGACCAGGCCTATGAGATGGGGGCTGCTGGAGTTGGGGCTACTATCTATTTTGGCTCTGCCGAATCGGATCGACAAATTATTGAAATAAGTAAAACCTTTGCATATGCACATAAAAAAGGGATGTTTACCATCTTATGGTGCTACCTACGAAACAGTGATTTCAAAAATGGAGGAGAAGATTATCATGCTGCTGCCGACTTAACTGGACAAGCGAATCATCTTGGGGTAACAATTGAAGCGGATATTATCAAACAAAAACTACCTGAGAATAATGGTGGCTACAGAATGCTAAATGCAGATGGTCATAAATTTGGTAAGTATGATGAACGGATGTATACTGAATTATGCTCTGAAAATCCTATCGATTTAACGCGTTATCAACTAATTAACCAGTATGCTGGACGTATTCCGCTAATTAACTCGGGTGGAGCTTCTGGTGATAATGACATAGCTGCTGCTGTACGTACGGCCGTAATTAACAAACGTGCGGGTGGTAGTGGATTGATACTTGGACGTAAAGCGTTCCAGAAACCATTTAAAGAGGGTGTAGAGATTATTGAAGCCGTTCAATCGGTCTACCTAGACAAAACGATTACTATTGCTTAATTGCTCTTAAAAAAGTAGTTAGGAATAGGGAACCCGAAAAGAACAAATAGTATGGCACAATTGATATTGATTAGACACGGACAATCCGTTTGGAATCTAAAAAATGTATTTACGGGTTGGGTGGATGTTCCTCTTTCACCAAATGGTGTAAACGAAGCCACACGAGCTGGAAAACAACTCTCAACAATTAAGTTCGACGTTGTTTTTACCTCGGTACTGGTGCGTGCTATGGAAACAGCTATGCTGATTATGGCACAAAACAAAAGTGAAAAGACACCGGTAATTATTCATTCCGAAGGTAAGATGAAAGAATGGACAGCTATTTATAGTGAAGAGATGCAACATAACATCATCCCTGTTTATAGAGATTGGCATCTGAACGAGCGCTATTATGGTGAGTTGCAAGGAAAAAACAAAGCCGATACGGCCAAGGTATATGGAGAGGAACAGATTCATCAGTGGCGCAGGAGTTATGATGTACCACCACCAAAGGGCGAATGCTTGCAAGACACGGCTGAACGTACCATTCCTTTTTTTAAAGAAAAGATTATTCCTCTATTAGAGCAGGGCAAAAATGTGTTGATTTCAGCACATGGCAATAGCTTGCGCTCCATTGTGATGCATATAGAGCAGCTCAGCAAAGAGGAGGTCCTCGATTTGGAAATTCCAACGGGGAAACCTCTTTTTTATACGATGAAGGATGGGATATTTGAAAAATAGAAACGAAAATAGTCTTTTCTAGTAGATTTAAAAATAACAGCACAAAAAAATAGAGACAAACTCATAAGAGCTTGTCTCTATTATGTACGGCTGAAGGGACTCGAACCCCCACGACTCACGTCACTAGATCCTAAGTCTAGCGCGGCTACCAATTACGCCACAGCCGCATTTCATACGATTGCGGTTGCAAAGGTACACTATTTTGTAAAATCTCCAAACGTTATCCTATTTTTTTTCATCATTTTTCAAAAATAATCGCGCTTCTTCAATTATGGTGTCTATTCCTCGTAGTATATCGGTGTTTTTCATGGCCACATGGACGTCTGGGTCAATACCAAACTCTAAAGCATCTTTGTTGGCACCCACCATAGGGGAGGATGAAAAACGAACAGACCAACCATTAAGTAGCTCCGAAGAAAAAGGCATACCAGAACCACCGCCTGTTTTATCTCCCATTATAGTTACTAATGGTAATAGTCGCATACTGTTTACAAAATCATTGGTTGCACTAAACGAACGACGATTCGTTAATACTACCACCTTCTTTTGCCAACGAATGCGATTAGAAGGGTCGAGATAGATTGGCACAAAGTCGGAAAAATCGGAATGGCCTGTGCCTGTTTTATGCTGTATATAACCAGTCAGCACGCGTTCATTGGTAAAACGAGCAGCTAGCTTAGAGGAGTTGGTTACATAACCACCACCATTATTGCGAACATCAAAAATCAAACCGTCGCAAACAGCAAGATATTGTAGGGCATCATCTATGTTAGAGGCTCCTATACCCGATGAGAAATCACCATAATAGATATAACCAATATTATCGGGAAACATTTTATATTTTAATCCACCAGCTATACGATAGTCTGTACCTAAATAGGCACGCTGGATAGGTTCATTAAAATTATCGGGATAATCTTCATACCATTTCCAATAATGCGATACATTACCACTATTGATAAGATTAACATGGCCATCTTTTAACTCTGCTAACATCTCACCAAGCACATCAAACAGAGAGCTCTCTGGCATTCCTTCTACTATCTTATTGCGATAGCGACTATGTACCTCCTCCCAATCTAAACCATATTCGTCGCGCTTCAAATCGAAAAAACAATACTGTTGGTCTAGTATAGTCCAGAGCTGTTCAAAATTGCCCATGGCATTGTCTTCATACGATTCCTCTCGTACACAGCTACCAAAGAGAAATGCCGGCAGCACTAGCAAAAGGATACAGCAAAGATGTAAAAGGTTTTTATATGGATACAATAGATTATTTTTTTTCATACCAAAGTCTAATTAATAAGCAGGCATCGCCAAAGGTTTGCGCTGTTTGATGCGGTAAATAGAACGAACAAACCCAATCATAAAGGCGTGAGAATAAGCATGGGTTCGCAAATTATTCACTTTCGACTGTTGTATATCGCAGACATAAGCTACACGCAACTGTGACAAGCCAATCGGTATGTCTAAACTGAGTAGCTGACGCAATGAGGGTTGATTATGCAGTGAGGTAAAACGTAGATTGTTTCCTTTGCTATCCAATTGGAAAAGCTCATAATAGCTCTCTTGGTATTCCGGCGAAAACAGAAGTCCCGCAACGGGCACATTTAACTGGTAGCGTAGCACATATGGATGGTTCCAAAGTTTAAAGTGATAAATAGCCATGGTGGAAAGGTCCAAATTGAGATAGGCGCGCAGTGAAGCAGGATTATTAGAGTTACGCGCATTATATGAAAAGCCTAAATTGCTATCTGCCAATGCACCCACCAATAGTTTGAGAGAAGCGGTGAGCGGTAAATGATAATGTAGCCCATAGTTCCAATTCAGTAATCCTCCTAGCAAATGATTATTATCCGCAGGATTAGAGCAATAAGAGAGATGCGCCTGTACAAGAGATTGTAGAGATATTCGGTTATGCCCCCATTTAGTAAGTCGCATTCGTTCGTGCATCACACGTATCTCTGTACCCGTATATTCTAAAGGGGAGATATAGGTGTCATAATTATTGGAAAGCCCCACACCAAAGAGTAGAGAGCTTGTCACGAAACGATGTTTCTGTAAACTATCTAACTGCTGTGCAGCTAAAGAGAGAGAACAGCTTACTAAAAAGAACAATAACCATTTTTTCTTCATTCTTTAAATAGATTCATTTGTTCATCTGTATCCTCCTCTACTGGAGAGTCATCTTCATTGCTAGAAGACTCCTCTTTTGGTAAAAAACGAACAGGTTCTAACTCTGTTATCTGCTCCACCTGATAAGTGGTGAGGCGTTTACCTTTTGCACGATAACTCTTCACACCAATAAAGTCGGCTATCTCAAGAACTAACATATCTCTAAAGCTATCTGCGCCACCAAAAGAGACAGATATTCTCGGATAGTCAGTATCACTTAAGATCAACAATTTTGAGGCTTCATTATCACCGATAAAGCGAAGTCGTTTAGAGGTTGCTTCAAATTTAAATCGTTTTACATAAGGGAAGTTTTTTTGGTCGGCATCGAACAAGACAGCTGTCCATATCTTATGCTCATCAAATTTCTCCATACGTAAAATAGAGGACTCATAGTGATTGTTAAGGTCAAAATTAGAGGTATAATAGCTACCATCTTGTGCCACCACTAAGATGGAGTCGTCCCCCTTAAACTCACCAAGATAAGTACCACGTTCTTCATAGTTCAAACGAAGTACATCATGGTCAAACCAAACTTTACGTCCACCTAAGGTAGAAGCTCCACGATGTTTCAACAAGATACGATAGACACTGTTTTTGGTCAATAGATTACCCATCGACTGCCTTCCTTTTATCAGTAAATCGCCAAAATCTTTTTCAAAAACAAGTTTCTTCATACGAGGCGTAGGCTTTAACATCACCTTAATGACCTCTGCTTCGCCGTTGGGATTGGCGGTAAAATAGAGCACACGCGAATTTGGTTTTCCACGTGTTAGGTTGTAATCCCGGTCGCGCGTGATAGAGGTCACCGCAAATCGTTTTGCATAATAGGGTCCTGTTTTACCATCTTTATAGACCACATTATAGATAGTGCGCTTGTCGTTTTTCTTAAAGATAGCCATATGTATGCAATTTTTACCGATAAACATTTTATCTTGCACACGTACCACCTTATACGTACCATCTTTATAGAAGATAATAACATCGTCTATACTGGAGCAATTGGCTATAAACTCATCTTTTTTAAGAGAAGTACCTATAAAGCCCTCCTCTCGATTGATATAGAGCTTCTCATTGGCTTCAATCACCTTAGAGGCTTCTATCGTATCAAAACTACGGAGCTCCGTGCAACGTGGATGTGCGGCGCCATATTTCTTTTTTAGTTGTCTAAACCAATCGCAGGTATAGGCCACGATATGTGCTAGATGGTCGTCGATCTCTGCTATCTCCTCTTGGATGCGTGCAATTAATGCACTGGCTTTATCCGCATTGAACTTCAATATTCTACCCATCTTGATTTCCATGAGTTTTAATAAATCGTCTTGCGTTACTTGGCGAACAAAAGAGGCAATATAGGGTTCCAAACGAGTACGGATATGTGCACAAGCTTCCTCCATTGATTGGGCTTGCTCAAATCCTTTATCCTTATAGATTCGTTCCTCTATGAAGATTTTCTCTAAAGAGGCAAAATGTAACTGATTGAACAACTCCTCTTTACGGATACAAAACTCTTTCTGCAGAAGTTTCTTTGCATTATCGGTTGCCCTACGTAAGACATCACTAACGGTTAAGAAGTAGGGTTTCTTATGGTCAATAACACAACAATTGGGCGATAGACTAATCTCGCAATCGGTAAATGCATATAGCGCATCAATCGTTTTATCGGAAGAGACACCTGGAGCAAGATGTACCTGGATTTCTACAGCGGCTGCTGTATTATCGTCTACTTTACGAATCTTTATCTTACCCTTATCATTGGCTTTTAAAATGGATTCTATAACAGAGGTAGTAGTACGTCCATAAGGAATCTCCGTGATAACCAATGTTTTATTATCCAGCTTATTAATTTTAGCACGAATCTTTACACTTCCACCACGTTCACCATCATTATATTTAGAAACATCTAACAGACCGCCCGTTTGGAAATCGGGATAGATCTGAAAAGGTTTCTCTTCAAGAAAAGCAATAGAGGCATCACATATCTCATTAAAGTTATGGGGCAATATTTTGGAAGATAAACCTACGGCAATACCCTCCACACCCTGCATCAACAATAGCGGAAATTTTACAGGCAGCGTAATAGGCTCCTTGTTTCTACCATCATAAGATAATTTCCAATCGGTGGTCTTTGGATTAAAAACAACATCCAATGCAAATTTGGATAAGCGAGCTTCTATATAACGAGGAGCAGCTGCACCATCACCGGTGAGTATATTACCCCAGTTACCTTGACAATCTATCAATAAATCTTTTTGACCTAACTGCACCAAAGCATCACCAATAGAAGCATCTCCATGGGGATGAAGCTGCATGGTATGTCCCACAATATTGGCCACTTTATTGTATCGCCCATCATCTAAGCGTTTCATGGAATGTAGTATACGTCGCTGTACAGGTTTCAACCCGTCATCTAAATCTGGAACAGCACGCTCCAATATAACGTATGAAGCATAATCTAAAAACCAGTCTTGATACATCCCTGTCAAAGTTCTACGCGAAGAACCTTGTGAGGGTAACGAAGTGATCTGTTCTGATTCTTTTATTTTGTCGTTCATTTATTCTGTTCGATTAAAGTTGTCTTTTAACAACAAATGATGTTTTTTACATCTAAAAAAAGAGATGTGAAGGCAAAAATACGAATTTAATTGAAAAAAATCATTTACTTTGCAGTTTTATTTAGTAAAATCAGGGAAGTTGTAGACTACTATAACTCTAACATTTAATCAAGATATTTTGTAAATCATGGCACAAGAAGATGTTTTTAAGAAAATAGTTTCACACTGCAAAGAATATGGATTCGTATTCCGTTCAAGCGATATTTATGATGGATTAGGCGCAGTATATGACTACGGTCAAATGGGTGTTGAATTAAAGAATAATATTAAACAATATTGGTGGAAGAGTATGGTTTTACTCCACGAAAATATTGTAGGAATTGATTCTGCCATTTTTATGCATCCCACAATCTGGAAAGCATCTGGACATGTAGACGCTTTTAATGACCCTTTGATTGATAACAAGGATTCCAAAAAACGCTATCGCGCAGATGTTCTTATCGAAGACAAGATTGCTAAATATGAGGAAAAAATCAACAAAGAGGTTGCCAAGGCAGCCAAACGATTTGGGGAGGCTTTCGATGCAGACCAATTTAAAGCAACTAACCCTCGTGTTTTAGCCAACGAAGAGAAAAAACAAGCCCTACATACCCGTTTTGCAGCAGCACTCAATGCTAACGATTTAGAGGAGCTACGACAAATCATTCTAGACGAAGAGATTGTTTGTCCTATATCTGGCTCTAAAAACTGGACCGATGTTCGTCAGTTCAATCTGATGTTCTCTACAGAAATGGGGTCTACAGCAGAGGGAGCAAACAAAATTTATCTCCGCCCAGAAACAGCACAAGGTATCTTTGTAAACTATTTAAATGTACAAAAGACAGGCCGTATGAAGATTCCTTTCGGAATAGCACAAATCGGTAAAGCCTTTAGAAATGAGATTGTAGCACGTCAGTTTATTTTCCGTATGCGCGAATTTGAGCAGATGGAGATGCAATTCTTTGTACGCCCTGGAACAGAAATGGACTATTTCAAGAAATGGAAAGAGTTGCGTATTAAATGGCACAAAGCATTAGGCTTTGGAGATGACCACTACCGATTCCACGACCACGAAAAATTGGCACATTATGCAAATGCCGCAACAGATATTGAATTCTTAATGCCTTTTGGTTTCAAAGAGGTAGAGGGTATTCACTCGCGTACCGATTTCGATTTGAAACAACACGAGAAATTTAGTGGTAAAAGCATCAAATATTTTGACCCAGAGATTAACGAATCGTACACACCCTATGTTATTGAAACCTCTATTGGTGTAGACCGTATGTTCCTTAGTATCATGAGCTCAGCTTATTGCGAAGAGACTCTTGAAGGCGGCGAGACACGTGTTGTCTTGAAACTACCAGCAGCTTTGGCTCCTGTTAAATTGGCCGTTCTTCCCTTAACAAAAAAAGATGGCCTTCCTGAGAAAGCACGAGAGATTATGAATGACCTTAAGTTTGAACTCAACTGTCAATACGACGAGAAAGATAGTATTGGTAAACGTTACCGTCGTCAAGATGCTATTGGTACACCTTTCTGTATCACTATTGACCACCAAACATTAGAAGACAACTGCGTAACTATTCGTCACCGAGATACCATGCTACAAGAGCGTGTCAACATAGAAGATTTGAAACAGATTATTTCTAAACAAACCACACTCACTTCTCTATTAAAACAATTGATGTAAACAAATTTAAATAGATATGAAAAAGAATAGAATTGGTTATTGGATGACCATCATTTGCCTTCTACTAACTACTGTAGCGTGCGAAGAAACAGAAACAGCGGCAGACGCTTTGGCAGATTGGGCTACTAAGAATGAAACATTTCTCACCACCATTGCACAAGAAGCAAAAGCAAAACCTGGAGAGTGGAAAATAATCAAGTCGTGGACCTTAGTACCCGATGCAACAGAGGGCGTTTATGGCGACCTTCAAGATTATGTTTACGTTAAGGTATTAAAAGAGGGCACTGGAACGGAATTAGCACTTTACAGTGATTCTGTAAATATCAACTACAAAGGAAAACTCTATAACGATGTTGTTTTTGATAGCTCTTATTCTATCGACGAACCAGATAGAGATTTAGTACAACCCGTAGGTATGCAGATTGCAAGCACTATCAATGGCTTTGCTACCGCACTACAACATATGAAAGAGGGCGATAGATGGCTTATCTATATCCCTTGGTCTCTTGGCTATGGCTCAAGTGCAGAAAGCACGATACCAGGCTATTCCAATCTAATTTTTGATATCGACCTAGTAAAGATCATACATAAATAACAATCTTACAGTATCTAAAGGAGCAGATTTTTCTGCTCCTTTATAGCACGTAAGCCTTAGCTACACAAAAAGAGCGTAGAGATACGCTGCATTTGTTGGTTTTTGCAGTTACTTTGTTTTTACATTAAAATAGAGTTTGCAGTAGAATAGAGGAGATAATCCCCCCAAAAAAGGCATAAAAAAAACGCCCGAAAGTGGAAGCCTCCCGAACGTTCTTAATCTTAAGTCTTTCGACTTGGTAGCGCGACCCAGGATTGAACTGGGGACCTCATGATTATGAATCATGCGCTCTAACCATCTGAGCTATCGCGCCATCTTTATTTTGCGGTTGCAAAGGTACGTAAAAGTTTTTTTCCTTCCAAAAAAAAAGAATAAAAAGAATTTACCCTTTGCCATTTTGTTAGGCTACCAAGACTCGAACTTGGAACGACAGAACCAGAATCTGTTGTGTTACCAATTACACCATAGCCCAATCATTTACAGCCGCAAAGATACAAAAAAAAGATAATCTGCAAATCATTATCAAAAATAATTACACGAAAGCGACAACTTTTTAATAGATACTTTGTAGGGAATACCTTAAAAATACAAAAAAGCAAGTAATTTAGAGCGTATTTAATTCAACACTACATCAATTCAATGTATCTTTGTAGAATACAGTTTAAGTACACCACATTAATTAATGCACACCCAATAAAAATAAATTTCAATGATAGAAACAAAAAAACAGATTACATTAATAACAGAAGCAATACAAGAGAAAAAGGGACAAAATATTGTTATTGTAGACTTAACAACTATTGACGATACCATTTGCGAATATATGGTAATATGCGAAGGTTCATCCCCCAATCAGGTTAGAGCCGTTGCAGAATCTGTAGGCGACTCTTTGCGCATAAACGCCAACGAACGCCCTATTCATGTGGCTGGTGTTGAGAATGCGGAATGGGTGGCTATGGATTACAGCGATATTACCGTTCATATTTTCCTTCCTGAAAGTAGAACCTTCTATAATTTAGAGACACTTTGGGCAGATGCTAAACTAACCCATTTGCCAGCTATTGACTAATGAAAATAAATATGGATAACAAAAACGATATTAAAAAAGCTTTTAAGCCACAGTTTAACTTAAACTGGTTATATGCTATTATAGCTATAATGCTTATTGGATTATACTTTACCAACGAAAAAGGAATTACAAGCAAAGAGGTTTCTTATACCGAATTTCAAAGCTATATCGAAAAGGGATATGCAGATAAAATCATAGCTTATGATGATAACTCGGTAGAGCTCTATCTAAAACCATCGGCTGTAAAAGAAGTGTTCAAAGACCAAGCAGCACGAATTGGTAAAAACCCAGTGATTAATACACGCATTGGATCAACGGATTCTTTTGATGAGTATATTCAGAAGAAACATACCGATAACCTCTTTACAGGTAAAGTGACCTATAAAAAGAAAAACAACTATTTTGGAGTTGTCTTTTGGAACATCTTCCCTCTCCTACTGCTAGGCTCTCTCTTCTTCTTGTTTATGAGAAGAGTAGGTAAAGATGGCGGCGGTGCTGCTGGTGGCATGTTTAACGTAGGGAAATCAAAAGCACGCTTATTTGACAAAGGCGGAAAAGCAAAAATAACCTTTAAAGATGTAGCTGGATTAGCAGAAGCAAAACAAGAGGTAGAGGAGATTGTAGAGTTTCTAAAAGAGCCACAACGCTATACCGAACTAGGTGGTAAAATTCCTAAAGGCGCACTTCTTGTAGGCCCTCCTGGAACAGGAAAAACATTGTTAGCTAAAGCCGTAGCAGGCGAAGCTGATGTACCCTTCTTCTCACTATCGGGTTCCGACTTTGTAGAGATGTTTGTGGGTGTAGGTGCTTCTCGTGTTCGCGACCTTTTCAAACAAGCAAAAGAAAAATCCCCCTGTATCATCTTTATTGATGAGATTGATGCCGTGGGACGCGCACGTGGGAAAAACCCTAATATGGGTGGTAACGATGAGAGAGAGAACACTCTCAACCAGTTACTAACAGAGATGGATGGCTTTGGTACAAATAGTGGTATCATTATTTTGGCCGCCACCAACCGTGCAGATATTTTAGACAAGGCATTACTTAGAGCCGGACGATTTGACCGACAGATAAATGTGGATCTACCCGATTTGAACGAACGTAAAGCTATTTTCAATGTCCATTTGAATCCAATCAAAATGGATAATACCATAGACATTGACCTGTTAGCACGACAGACACCCGGCTTTTCTGGAGCAGATATAGCCAACGTGTGTAATGAGGCAGCTTTAATTGCTGCACGTCATCGCAAAAAAGAGGTAAGCAAACAAGATTTTCTAGATGCGGTAGATCGAATTATCGGCGGATTAGAAAAGAAAACCAAAGTGATGACAAAAAGCGAGAAACGCTCTATTGCGATTCACGAAGCGGGTCATGCCACCTTATCTTGGTTCTTAGAACATGCCAATCCACTAATTAAGGTAACCATCGTTCCTCGCGGAAGGGCTTTAGGAGCTGCTTGGTATATGCCAGAGGAGCGACAGATTACCACTAAAGAACAGATGTTAGATGAGATGTGTGCTACATTAGGCGGTAGAGCTGCCGAAGAGTTATTTGTTGGGCAGATCTCCACGGGTGCTATGAACGACTTAGAGCGTGTTACCAAACAATCTTACGGAATGGTTGCTTATGCAGGTATGAGCGATAAATTGCCTAATCTCTGTTATTACAACAACCAAGAATACCAGTTTAACAAGCCCTATAGCGACCAAACAGCCATGTTGATTGACGACGAGGTGAAAGTGATGATTGCTAGTCAATACGAAAGAGCTAAATCTATTCTAGCTGAACATAAAGAGGGACATAATGTACTTGCCCAACTGCTTATTGATAAAGAGGTTATTTTCAGAGAGGATATGGAGAAGATCTTTGGTAAACGTACCTGGTCCTCTCGTTCGGATGAGATTTTGGCAGAGGGAGAAAAAGAGGCTAAAATATCTGCTGCAACAGATCAAATAGAAGCTGCAGTAGATACGGTTATCCAAGCAACAAACGAGGAACAGAAAGAGGAGGCAAAAGAGGAGCCAACCAAAGAGCAGAAAAAGGCAACTGTTGTTGCCGATAAACCAGCAAGCGAAGATAAAAAATAGTTTAAAGCGCTAATACGCATAAAAAAAAGAAAAGTGAAAAACAATTTAATAATTAGAAGTATAACAGGTCTCCTTTTTGTGGTTATCCTTGTTACCGCTATTGTTTTAGGACCTAGTACGTTTATCGGTCTATTTGCAATGATAACAGCCTTAGGTTTATGGGAATTTGGTAAATTAGTGAACCATTCAAAAGGAGTAACCATCAGCCAACCCATCATCACCTTAGGTGGTGTCTATCTCTTCTTAGCAACTGCGTTGGCGCAACTAACGAACGACTATACACTCTTTATCCCCTATCTGGTTATCGTACTTTACGCATTTATCAGAGAGTTATACCTAGAAAAGAGCAACCCAATTAATAACTGGAGCTATACCCTCTTTAGTCAGCTGTACATAGCAATACCCTTTTGCCTACTATGGATCTTATCCTTCTCCTCTATCTATGTAGACACCTATAACTATGCCTTGCCGCTAGCTATCTTTGTCTTCATCTGGCTGAATGATACGGGTGCATATTGCGTGGGAACATTACTGGGTAAAAATAAACTCTTTGAACGTATCTCTCCAAAGAAATCGTGGGAAGGTTCTATTGGTGGTGGTCTATTAACACTGCTTGTAGCCCTCTTTGCACATCCCTATTTAGTGGGTGCTATACAACTAGACCTACTACCCTTTCTAGGATTAGCAATGGTAGTGGTGCTCTTTGGAACATGGGGCGACCTTATGGAGTCGCTATTAAAACGAACACTAAAGGTAAAAGACTCTGGTTCTATTTTGCCGGGGCATGGTGGTATATTAGATCGCTTTGACAGCGCACTACTAGCTATCCCATCTGCTTTTGTTTATCTCTATATCTTGAATATTATAACAGAAGGTACACATAGCATCACTTGGTAACCAACCCAATGGCAACAAATAGTACAACAAAAAAGCGTCTATTGGTTAGTTAACCAATAGACGCTTTTTTTTTATGGTATAAACCCACTACTACTCCTTTTTCGATAGATAATTGGGCAGTAATGCACAGATTTTCTTAGCAGCCTTCTGGGAGGCACTCTCATGACCTAACAAAGAGATGATACCATCGTATCCATCTAACATCTGTTGCAGATGCACCTTATCATACAAAATAAGGTCCAACTCAGCCTTCAAGTTTTCTACCGTCATCTCATCTGCTACTAACTCGCGCACCACCTCTCTACCAGCAATAAGATTGACAAGAGAGACATACTTCACTTTGAGAAAGAGCTTACGCATATAGGCCACAAACTTAGCAGCAGAGGTGTGGTAACACACTATTTGAGGAACTCTAAAAAGAGCCGTCTCCAACGTAGCCGTACCAGAGGTAACCAAGGCCGCAGCACTATAACGCAGTAAATCGTAGGTCTGATCCACCACAATCTTAACCTGCTTGTCACGGATAAATGGGTCATAAAAAGAAAGGTCTATCCCAGGTGCCGCAGCAATAACCACTTGATATTCTTCAAAAACAACCGTTGTCTCCAACATCAGTTGGAGATTACCAGCTATCTCCTGCTTTCTACTACCCGCCAAAAGGGCAATAATCGGTTGATTAGAGAGCTGATGCTTTGCTATAAACTCCTCGCGAGAGAAAGGTGTAGCAGCAGAGAAATTGCGTACCGCATCTGCGCATGGATTGCCAACATAATGAATAGGATACTGGTGTTTCTTATAGAAATCAACCTCAAAGGGAAGGATAGAGAACAGTTCGTCTACATCTCTTTTGATGTTTTTAATGCGATGCTCCTTCCAAGCCCATATCTTGGGAGAGATATAATAAAAAACAGGGATATTACTGTTTTTCTTAATATATTTAGCGATGGAGAGATTAAAACCCGGATAGTCTACCAATAATAACACGTCGGGTTGATACGTCAGGATATCCTGTTTACAGCGCTTCATATTAGCAAAGATAGTGCGCAAGTGAAGCAACACAGGAATTAAGCCCATATAAGCCATATCCCTATAATGTGCCACACGTGTACCGCCCTCTTGCAACATTAAATCGCCCCCAAAGAAACGGAAGTCGGCTGCTTTATCCAACTGCTTTATAGCATGCATCAAATTAGAAGCATGTAAATCGCCAGAGGCCTCCCCAACAATCAAATAATAT
>JAQWAN010000122.1 GCA_028707655.1 Bacteroidaceae bacterium | reverse complement strand
GGAGATTTATATCTGAATCTCGGTGAACTATCGGAAGATATCCTAAAGGATGGGAAAAAATTCTTTGAGAATGGACTCCCTATCGATGGAGACACTACAAAAGTGGAATCTACCACATGGGGACATATCCCAACAGAACGAAGCATTGTCTATGCCTTCGATAATGAAGCAGGTGCACGTAGCAAACAAGATTTAGGGCTAAACGGCTTGAGCTCTACCGAGGAAAAAGAGTTTCCTACCTATAAGAACTACCTCGCAAGTATACGCAATATCTTACAACCAGAGGTCTATACACAATTTGAAAAGGACCCAGCTAACGACGATTACCACTACTACCGTGGTAGCGACTACGACCAAGAGGAAAAAAGTATTTTAGACCGATATAAATTATATAATAACACAGAGGGTAACTCCGTTGCTTCAGAAAACTCACCCGAGAGCTATGATGTTTCGGCTAAAACCGTACCCGATATTGAGGATATCAATCAAGATTTTACCCTCAATGAATATGAACGTTATTACCAATACAAAATATCGATGCGCCCTACCGACCTCAGAGTAGGTAGCAACTTTATCACCGATAAACGTACAGCAAGTGTTAAGCTACGCAATGGAAACACTGAAGATGTGAATTGGTACCTGTTTAGAGTACCCGTAAAATCGGGTGAAGCCATAGGCGGTATCAAAGATTTGAAATCCATACGATTTATGCGTATGTTTCTAACCCATTTTAAAGAACCTATCGTACTGCGTTTTGCCACCTTAGAACTAGTAAGAGGAGAATGGCGTACCTATGAACAATCCCTTTTGAATGCCCAACAATCAGTGGCCTCTAAAAGTGGAACGCTCAACCTCTCCGCTGTTAACATTGAACGCAACAGCGATAAAGAACCGGTCAATTATGTATTGCCTCCAGGCATCACACGTATCATCGACCCTAGTCAACCACAACTACGCCAGTTGAACGAACAAGCCTTAAACATGAAAGTGCTCGATCTTGCAGCTGGAGATGCTCTGGCTGGGTATAAAAATACCAACCTCGATTTGCGCCAGTACAAACGACTACAACTCTTTGCACATGCCGAGAAACTGATTGATGATAACACCAACCTAGAGGATAACCAAGTAGCACTCTTTGTACGATTAGGTTCCGACTACAAGAATAACTACTATGAGTATGAGATTCCACTGAAACTAACGCCAGCAGGTCAATACGATGGTTATACAACAGCCGGTACAACAGCGGTATGGCCAGAGGCTAACGAACTAAACATTCCATTTGCTTTACTAACCAACCTTAAGAAAGATCGTAACAAAGCGAAAACAAAAGCAGGATCTGTGGTCAGTTCAAATAAGCTCTACTACAACTACGACCCCGATAAGCCAGGTAATAAAGTCAGCATCATGGGTAACCCAAGTCTGTCGGAAGTACAAACCATTATGATTGGTGTGCGCAATAACTCGAGTACACTAAAATCGGCCGAGGTATGGGTCAATGAGTTACGTCTGACCGATTTCAACGAAGAGGGAGGATGGGCAGCACAAGGAAATTTAAATGTGCAACTGTCCGATTTGGGAACAGTGAATTTTTCTGGACACGTAGAGACAGCAGGCTTTGGCGGATTAGAGCAGAGTGTTAGTGAGCGTCGACTAGACGATTACTACCAATACAATTTTACCACAAACTTTCAACTCGGTAAATTTTTCCCAGCAAAAGCAAATGTTTCTCTACCGCTCTATTACTCCTATAGTAAAGAGCTAACAAGTCCTAAATATAATCCTACAGACCAAGATATGCTCTTGGAGGATGCCTTAGACACCTACGATACAGAAGCACAACGCGACTCCATTAAGAACATTGCACAGGTGTTTACTACCTATAAGAATTTCAGTTTAAGTAATATCCATGTAGGTATTGCAAGCAAAAACCCAATGCCATATGACCCTACCAACTTTACACTGAACTATTCCTATACCCATCGACACAATCAAGGAAACACAACCGTGTGGGAATCCGACCAAAACTGGAAAGGTGGATTGAGTTATCAATACATGCCTTTGTTACAACCTTGGACTCCCTTCAAGAAGATAAAGAGCCGCTCTAAATGGTGGAAGATCTTAAAAGATTTTGAACTTCATCTCCTACCACAGAGCATTGCGTTCAACTCCACCATCTCGCGTCATTACTACGAGATGCAGCTACGTAATCTGAGTGACCCTTATGGCACATCTGAGCTCCCTCTTTCTTTTGCAAAAGAGTTTCTCTTTAATAGAGATTTTGCCCTACGATGGGACCTTACCAATTCGCTAAAACTGAATTTTACCTCTGCCACACGCGCCGAGGTGGAGGAGCCCTATGGACCGGTTAATAGCGATCTCTATCCCGACCGATATACAGCATGGAAAGACTCGGTAAAAAGGAGTCTACTCCATTTAGGTAAGCCACTCGACTACAAACAAACCTTCTCTGCCAACTATCAGGTACCTATTAATAAGCTACCTCTTTTTGACTGGGTAAAAGCCGATGTAAAATATGCATCTTCATATAGCTGGGATAGAGGATCGGAGAGTACCGATGGAGAAGCATTAGGTAACATCATTTCCAATCAACGTTCCATAGATGTCAACAGTAGTTACAATCTAGAAAAGCTCTATAACAAGATAGATTTCCTGAAAAAGGTGAATAAAAAGTTCACTGGCACCCAACGTAAAAGAGGCAATACTAAAAAAAAGGAGCAGAAAAAATATGAACGAGAGGTACAGCTAAAAATGGATACTACCGTAATTATTCCACACCGCTTGCGTAGTAAACGGGTAAAAATAACCGCTATTACTGCCGATGGCAATCGCTATCTCCTACGGTATAAAATAAAAAACGCCAATAGTATCGTGATTAATAATCGTGACTCCGTAAAGATTAAAGTAAAAGTGGTACTGCTCCCTAAACTAGAGGAAAAGACCTGGTATAAGATAGCACAATATGCCACCCGTTTTGCCATGTCTATTCGGAACATTAATATCACCTACCGGACAAGTGCTGCCATGTCAGTGCCTGGTTTCTTGCCCGATGCAGGCGATGTTTTTGGACAGAACAAAGTAAATGGGATGTTTGCTCCCGGACTTGGTTTTGCTTTTGGCACCACCGATGAACATTTCATAGAAACAGCGGCCAAGAATAACTGGTTACTGATGGATGAATCGTATACCACACCTGCCACAAGCAACGAGACGGAGAACCTACAAATTAGAATGCGACTCGAACCATTGCGCGACTTAAAGATTGACCTAAATGCCAATCGTATGGTGAACAAATCGAAAAGCATTCAATTTATGTTTCAGGGGATGCCTACCACTCGCAATGGTAACTTCACAATGACTGTTATATCTATGGGGAGTGCTTTAGAGAGTTCTAATGCAAGCAACCGATATGCCTCCAAAACCTTCGATAAATTTATAAGCAATTTAGATGTGGTACAGAAAAGAGTAGAAGCGCAATATGCAAATGCTATCTACCCTGTGGGAACTACCTTAAATGGAGCTACTTTTGACAAAGCTAACGGCACCGTTAGTAAATACTCTGCCGATGTAATGATTCCTACTTTCTTAGCTACCTATACAGGGGGAAATGTGAATAACACTTCATTGGATTTCTTCCCCTCACTCCTATCCTTGATGCCTAACTGGCGCATCACCTATAGCGGCTTAAACAAGATTGATTTCTTTAAAAAATATTTCAAGAGTCTCACACTAACCCATGGCTACAAGAGTATCTATAGCATTGGCTCATACAACACCTACCAGACATTCCAGAGTTTTATGGGTAATCTTGGATTTATTGAGGATGTACAAACCGGTAACCCTATCCCATCGAGTATGTACAATGTAAGTGCTGTTTCTATCAATGAACAGTTCTCACCATTGATTGGGGTGAACATGACCTTTAAGAATAACCTTACTGCTAAGTTTGAGGTTAAAAAGACTCGTATTCTTAACTTAAGTATGCCGGCTGTACAACTGATAGAGACACGTTCTAACGACATCGTGCTTGGCATGGGCTACAAGATAAAGAACCTAAAACTCTTTGGCGGAGGTAGTAACACAAAGAATCCGGTGAGTAACGACTTGAACATTCAAGCCAATTTCACCATAAAAGATCAGAGTGCACTCTCTAGAAATATACAGGAGCTCATCACCCAATCCACTAGTGGTAACAAAGCGGTTAAGTTTACCCTATCGGCCGATTATGCCTTTAGTAGATTGCTCACCATGCGCTTCTATTTTGACCGACAAAAGAATACCCCACTGGTATCCTCTTCTGCCTATCCGGTTACCACCACCGATTTTGGTTTTACCTTTAAATTCTCGCTAAATAGATAATTAGATTACCTCAATCTTACTTCGTCCGTTTGCCGTTTTGATCACCCGGATTTGCGTGGTGATATGCTCGGTCATCTCTGCTACATGCGAGATAACACCTATCTTTCGCCCTTGGGTCTGTAGATGCTCTAGCGCATCCATAGCTACACGCAGGGTGTCTACATCTAACGAGCCAAAGCCCTCGTCAATAAACAACGACTCCACATGCATACGGTTAGACGATAGCGACGATAATCCTAGGGCTAAGGCTAAAGAGATAAGGAAAGACTCACCACCAGAGAGGGAGTGAACCGTTCGTATCTCGCCCAACATATCTAGATCGACCACTTGTAGTGCTAAGGAATTAGGGATACGTTGTAACTCGTAGCGTTTAGAGAGCTCATGCAAGTGTTTATTGGCATAGCTCAACAACACATCGAGTGTATAGCCCTGTGCTAATACTTTAAACTTGGCACCATCGGCTGAACCAAATAGGTCATTTAGCTTCTTCCAGTTCTCGGCCAACTGCTGTAGCTTCTCCAACTCTTTTTCAAAGGCCTGGATGCGCTCCTTACCAGCTATATCTTTTTCAAAGGCTAGTTTTATCGTTATGTTTCGATTCGATAATTGTTCCACTTGCTCCTTATTCGCCTTTAACAGCAGTGCTAAATGGGAAGCGGTTTCCTCTTCAGTGGGTTGAATAGGTTGTTCCTGCTGTTTCTTGTATCGCTCCCTCTTCTCTTGGAGCGTGGTTTGTGTTACTGTTTTTTGCTCTCGCAGAGCATCTAAGGCAGCACGTTCGGCGGCTAACCAACCACTCTCTTTTTCCAACAGTTGTGTTAACTCCTCTATGGATTCCACAATTTCTTGTTGCCCCATCCAATCGTTCACAGTTTTTTGGAGCGACAGGATGCTTTGTTTCAATCGTTCACCGGTGGCTAACAACTCTTTTTTAGCCCCCTTGCAACTTTCCCAACTACCCTTCCATCTGGTTTGCAACTCCGTTTGCGTGGTCAATAGAGTGGCGCGTCTATTTCGTTCCATCTTTAGCTCCTGCTCCATAGCTTGCACTGTTTTACCAGCAAACAAAGCGGCACGTTCGGTTTCTAGTTGTTGTAATTGCTGTTGTTTACCACGCCATAGCTCCTTTTGTTTTACTACTAGCTCGCTCTCTTTTTCAACGGCAGCAAGATGAACAGTCAATTGAGAATGTATGGTAGTCAATTTCTCCTTAATGGCCAATTCTTCCACCATAAACCGATTCCATTGAGTGGCTATATCTTGCAGCATCTTTATCAATGTTCCGGCTGCAAAAGAGTCTTTCCATGCTGGTAAACCCGCCAAAGAGGTAGACAACTTATCCATTCCATCTTTAAGATGCGTGGTATCCGATTCTATACTTGAACAGAGATGTTGCTTACCTGCTTCCAGTTGCTCAAGCTCTTTTTTGACAATATCCGTTCGCTTTTGCACCGCATTTTTTTGCTTATTCAGTTCTGCCTCTTGGAGGCTCTCCATCTCTACGGTATTCACACAATGTTGAAGGCTACCGCAAACGGGACAGGGCTTTCCTGCCTCTAGTTTTTTTCGAAGTACAACAATCTCTGCAGGGAGCAACTGGTTTAATCGCTCCGCCTCAGCTGTAAGCTGCTCGAGTTCTCTACGTCGATGGGCCAACCGTTTCTCTGCTTCTTGAAGAAAGGTCTTGTTCTGTTGCAGTTGCTGCCGCACATATTGCACATTCGTTACATAAGACTCTAGCAATTCAACGCGAGGAATAAGGGGTTCATACGGTTTATGTTGCAACATCCAATGAGAGATAGTGGTTTGCTCCTTTTCCAATTTGGCTTGCGCGGTTTGCATAGAACGAATGGTGGATTTTCGTTTTTCCAAATCCTCTACTGCATGCGTATAGACTTGTTGTGCTTCTTGGGTGACTTGACGACCAGTAGCGATGCGCAAATCTAAGACACGTGCACGGTCTAAAAGAGGCTTTTGTTGCTCAGCAAACTGTTC
>JAQWAN010000121.1 GCA_028707655.1 Bacteroidaceae bacterium | reverse complement strand
CTGTAACAAATCGTCCTCATAGATCACCTCTTTACGCGCCGTATTTACAAGCAGTGCACCTGTTGGCATAGTAGAGAGTAAAGCACGATTAATCGATTTTTTTGTCGTTGGTGTAGAGGGGATATGAAGCGAAACAACCTCACATGTTTTGTAAAGCTCTTCTACTGTATCCAAAGCTACTACGCCCTCCTTCTGAATCGCCTCTTTTGGGCAGAAAGCATCGTAAGCATATACAATCATACCAAAGCCTTTGGCTATACGTGCCACATTGCGTCCCACATGTCCAAAAGCATGAATACCTAGTTTCTTACCCTTTAGTTCTGTACCCGCTTTTCCATTGTAGAAATTACGAACCGCAAAAACCATGAGTCCAAAAGCCAATTCAGCAACTGCATTTGAGTTTTGACCAGGTGTGTTCATCACACAAATACCACGTTGTGTAGCAGCTTCCAAATCAACATTGTCAAATCCGGCACCAGCACGTACAACAATCTTCAAATCTTTAGCGGCATCCATCACCTCTGCATCAATAATATCACTACGAATAATAATGGCATTAGCATCTTTCACCGCAGCTAGTAAAGCGGCCTTATCACTATATTTTTCCAACAAAGCCAGTTCAAATCCTGCAGCTTCTACCTCTTTTCTGATACCATCCACAGCAATGGGAGCAAATGGTTTACTTGTTGCTATTAAAACTTTCATATTCCTTCGATTTATATAAAAGAAACCATTGCTCTACCCTATCCCTTAAAAAAGTGCTAGCGTACAACAATGATTTCCTTAGACATTTATTTTTTAGCGTTGATTTTCTCAAACTCTTGCATACAGTCTACCAAAGCTTGTACACTTTCTATTGGCAATGCATTATAGCAAGAAGCACGGAAACCACCAACGGAACGGTGTCCTTTAACACCTACCATACCTCGCTCTGTAGCAAATTGCAAGAAGGAAGCCTCTAAATCTTTATAAGCCTCATCCATAACGAAACAGATATTCATACGAGAACGGTCCTCTTTTTTCACCGTACCGGTAAACAATGGGTTACGGTCTATCTCACGATATAGGAGTTCCGATTTTGCAATAGCACGTTTCTCCATACCTGCTACACCACCATTAGCTTTGATCCAACGTAGATTTAACATTGCGGTATAGATAGGAAGAACTGGAGGTGTGTTAAACATCGAGCTTTTTGAAATATGGGTCTTGTAGTCTAACATCGATGGAATGGCACGATTCACTTTGCCTAGTGCATCCTCTTTAATAATCACAAAGGTAAGACCAGCTGGAGCCACATTCTTTTGTGCACCACCATAGATACAAGCATATTTGCTCACATCAATTGGGCGAGAGAATATATCGGAAGACATATCTGCTACTAATGGAATAGGAGAATCAATATCTGTGCGTACCTCTGTACCATAGATAGTGTTATTGGTCGTTATATGTAAATAATCAGCATCAGTAGGTATGGTATACCCCTTTGGTAGATACGTATAATTTGCATCTGCAGAAGAAGCTAGCTCTACTACTTCGCCAAAAATTTTAGCCTCTTTCATCGCTTTCTTTGCCCAAGCGCCGGTGTTTAGATAAGCTGCTTTTTTATTCAAAAAATTGTAAGGTATCATGCAAAATTCTAGACTTGCACCACCTCCTAAAAACAAGACAGAATATCCCGCTGGAATATTCAAGATTTCTTTAAACAGGGAAACAGCCTCATCAATCACAGCTTGAAAATCCTTGGAGCGATGACTGATCTCCATTAAAGATAAACCAGATTCATTAAGGTCAAGAACTGCTTGAGATGTCTTTTCTATTACCTCACGAGGTAGCATAGAAGGGCCTGCATTAAAATTATGCTTCTTCATTTGTTAAAGTGTTAAGTTATAAAACTTTTATTTGTTTGTTTAAAAGATAAGACAAATGTATGAATAATATCTATCTTGACAAATCTTTTCAGTATTAAATAATTATTGAGGAAACGATTCTTTTACCCGCTAAAACCTCCCCTATCCTCCCTATTAGAGCGAATATATATAAATATAAGAGGACATTTATCTTAAAAATATACAATCCAAAAGAATAAAAAACCGAGCAATAAAATAAATCACATTGTCAGCTCGTTAAATAGAGATATATAACGTATTTTTGCAATTCATTAACATCAATAGTATGAAACTAAAACAGCTAGCATATTTAGGCCTCTCTTTTTTGTTTTGTAGCCCTCTTTTTGCTCAATTAAACACGAATATTCACTATAGTGTAGAAACAAATACGAGTTACAGTAGCGGCCAAGATGCTCCATTCTGGTTTTCTGCCAACAAAAACGGATTAAGTTCTATCAAAAGCAGTAGTGGCTACCTACGTATGGAGCTCTATCGCCCCTACGACACCCACAAGAAATGGCAACTTTCTTATGGATTAGATGTAGCAACCACCTATAACCACACCTCTAGTTTTGTAGTACAACAAGCCTATGCAAGTCTCTACTATCGGCCTTTTGAAATAACACTAGGAAGTAAAGAATATAGTACCTCCTTTCTAAATCAACAATTAAGTAGTGGTGGCATGACCTCCTCTAGCAATGCACGTCCTATTCCACAGTTGCGCATCGCCATTCCCAACTACGTACATCTATTTGCACATAACGATTGGTTCTATTTCAAAGGACATCTTGCCTATGGTATGTTTACAGACAACAACTGGCAGACCGATTTTACTGCTCCCGGAAAGCGTTACACGCAAAATGGCTTATACAACTCTAAATCGTTCTTTATCAAAGTGGGTAACCTAGAGAAATTTCCGGTCAGCATAGAAGCTGGGTTAGAGATGGCTGCACAGTTTGGTGGAGATGCCTATAATGTTGTTCCTCGCCCCGACGACCCCAATCCTGCCTCTCACTATTCGCACATAGCCATGGGATCGGGTATTGGCGATTTCTTTAAAGCACTAATCCCACTAGGCGATGATGTAACCGATGCGGGATACAACAATGTACAGGGCAATCATTTAGGTAGCTGGCAACTAGCCATAAACTACCAACTCGATAAATGGGGCGTTCGTTTCTACTACGAGCATTTCTTTGAAGATCAATCCATGATGTTTCTCCAATACGATTGGAAAGATGGATTGATGGGCTATGAGATAACCTTTCCAGAAAACAGATTCATCCACCAACTCGTCTATGAATATATGGAAACAAAAGATCAAGCTGGTCCCATCTACCACGATAGCACACAAGAACTGCCACAGCAAATTAGTGCAAGAGACAATTACTACAACCATGGCATCTACACCGGATGGCAACATTGGGGCATGGGAATTGGTAATCCACTTTTGCTCTCCCCCATCTACAACACGAATGGAGATATTCATTTTAACAGCACACGTGTTATTGCACACCACATAGGTATCACAGGAAATCCAACCAACGACCTATCCTACCGCCTACTCTGCTCCTACACCAAGAGCTGGGGTACCTACGATAATCCCTATACCGACACAAAAAGTCTGGTGGCCGGATTGGTAGAGCTCACCTATGCACCTACTCAATTAAAGGGTTGGCAATTCGCCACCAGTTTTGGGTTTAATGCAGGTAGTCAGCTAGGCCACTCCTATGGTGCTATGTTATCCATCAAAAAATGTGGCTTATTATCTAAATAAGAAAAATCATGAAAAAAATAATCAGTTTACTTACTTGTATCCTTCTCTTTACCGCTTGCGATAGATTAGAAAGAAATGGCGATCTAGATGGGATGTGGCAACTCTACGAATTTAAAAAAGCCGATGGTACACTTCTTGACACCAAGGCAGAACAGCTCTACCTCTCTTTTCAAGGCGATTTAATGACCCTACAAAAAACAAGTGTCTGTATGTTTATTGGCAACTTTGAGCAAACAAGCACCACCCTTTCTCTTTTTAATATCCGACAGACCACAGACAATGCGGAGCTAGTAACCAAGGAGGAGTTGAAACGTTTTTACCTCTCTAGCACCGCCCCACTTTTTACTCTCGAGCAATTAAGCAAAGAGAAAATGACACTAAAAACAACGGATGGGCATTTTTATTTTCGAAAATACTAATGCAAGAACAAATGCACCTTTAGCAATTTGTTCTTTTTCCTATTCTTCAAAATAAAGGAATATGCTTATCTTTGTTCGGTTTTAAACAAAAAAAAATGGCAATCAATCAACTGAAGGCAGGAGCTGCCCTCTCTTACGTATCGATTATTATAAATAATATCGTTGGACTTTTATATACACCCATTATGCTGCGCATGATGGGTACCTCAGAATATGGACTCTATTCTCTAGTGGCCTCTGTGGTGGCCTCCCTCACGATACTCGATTTAGGATTCGGTAATGCTATTATCCGTTATACGGCCAAATTTAGGGCAGAGGGAAAGCAAGAAGAACAGTATAACATGTTTGGCATGTTTATCCTACTCTATTCCATAGTAAGCATAATAGCCTTTACCATTGGACTACTGCTCTATTACAACATCGACTCATTGTTTGACAGAACAATGACCGTAGATGAGATTGGGAAGATACGCATCATGATGTTACTGATGGTTTTTAATATTGCTTTTACCTTTCCAATGAGCATATGGGGGTCTATTATTCAAGCCTACGAGAATTTTGTTTTCCAAAAAATGGTCATCATTATCCGTATCATACTGAACCCCGTAGTGATGATTGTACTGCTAACCATTGGCTATCGGGCTATTGGTATGGTAGTGCTTACTACACTCTTAAATATTACCACGCTAACGGTAAACTGGTGGTACTGTAAGCATAAGCTAAAAATAAAGGTGCATTTCAAGAAGTTTAAATGGTCCTTCTTAAAAGAGATTGGCGCCTACTCCTTTTGGATCTTCCTCAACGCAATAATGGACCTTATCTACTGGAGTACCGGACAATTTATTTTAGGTATGTACGTAGGAAGTGCTGCAATTGCTATTTATGCCGTTTCGGTAAAACTACAAGGCATCTTTATGTCGTTTGCTTCTGCCATCTCGGGGGTCTTTTTGCCAAGAGTAACCAGCATGATTACTAAAAAACATAATGAAGCAGAGATCTCCTCTCTTTTTATCAAGACAGGAAGGATTCAGTTTTTTATCATGGCCTTCATCTTAACAGGTTTCATCTTATTTGGTAAACCCTTTATTATACTCTGGGCAGGACCAACCTACGAAGATGCCTATTATATTAGTCTACTCTTTTTCATCCCAATAGTAGTGCCACTTATTCAATCGCTAGGTATTACCATTTTACAAGCAAGAAACCAATTAAAATTTAGATCGACCAGCTGTATTAGTATTGCTGTTGCGTGTCTATTTATCTCTATCCCCTTGGCTAAAACACATGGCCCCATTGGCTACACCATTGGAACATCTTTAGCCATTATTATCGGACAGATCATTGTGATGAATATCTATTACTATAAAAAGATACATCTCAACATCCCTCTGTTCTGGAAAGAGATTGCTAAGATGTCTATCGTTCCAGCCCTAGTAGGCGTACTCACTTTCTGGTGTATACACACCATGGATTTAACCACCATCAAATCGTTGGCAAGCTCCATAGCACTATTCACCCTGGTTTATCTACCCCTGGCCTGGTTTGGCAGCATGAATAAGAGTGAACGGTTGCTCTTTAAGCGACCTATTGTAATGCTTCTTTCCAAAATAAGATGATTCAGATTCTCGATAAAAAAGCATGTTGCGGCTGCAATGCCTGCGTACAAATCTGTCCACAGCAGTGTATAGAGATGACTGCCGATGAGCAGGGTTTTCTATACCCAAAGGTGCAGCAAGAAGCCTGTATCCATTGCGGACTATGCGAAGCGGTTTGTCCCATTATTCACCCTAAACCTTCGCGAACACCCCTAGGGGTGTATGCTTCCAAATGTAAAAAGGAGCGTATACGTTTACAGAGCTCATCGGGCGGAATATTCACCCTATTAGCAGAAAAAACAATCCAAGATGGAGGTGTGGTGTTTGGCGTTCGGTTTAACCAACAATGGGAAGCTGTTCACGACTATACAGAAACAATAGAGGGACTGGCAGCCTTTAGAGGGAGTAAATATGTACAAAGCCGTGTAGGCAACAGTTTTCAACAAGCACGATCCTTCTTAACGGAGGGGAGACAGGTGCTTTTTTCTGGTACACCTTGTCAGATAGCCGGACTAAAGAATTTCTTACGCAAAGCGTACAGCAATTTGTGTACAGTAGATATCGTATGCCGTGGTCTGCTTAGTCCAATGATCTGGAAGATGTATCTTACCAAGATAACAGCCACAGAGGAGAAAAAGATGGCGGCTATTACCCACATCACCTTTCGAGACAAATCGATGGGCTGGAGAAACTATCACCTATG
>JAQWAN010000120.1 GCA_028707655.1 Bacteroidaceae bacterium | reverse complement strand
GACCATATAAAATTTTCACCCGCTGATATTCTGCATAAAATTGAAGAGTATAAGATTACTTCGTTGTGTGCACCCCCTACCATCTTTCGTTTTCTAATTAGAGAGGATCTTACTAGATTTGACCTCTCCTCTTTGACCTATTGCACTATTGCTGGTGAGGCACTCAATCCTGTTGTGTATGAAACCTTCTATAAACAGACTGGTATTAAGCTGATGGAGGGCTTTGGACAGACGGAAACAACACTAACTGTGGCTACATTCCCATGGATGAAACCTAAACCTGGAAGTATGGGATTGCCTAACCCACTGTATAATGTTGACCTGTTAACAGCTGATGGTCGCTCTGCCGAAGCTGGAGAGCAGGGAGAGATTGTGATTCATACGGATAAGAACAAACCTCTTGGCTTGTTTAAAGAATACTATAAGGATGAAGGAATAACGCATAATGCTTGGCACGATGGTATGTACTATACGGGCGATGTGGCCTGGAAAGATGAAGATGGCTACCTGTGGTTTGTAGGTCGTGCTGACGATGTTATAAAGAGCTCTGGCTATAGAATTGGCCCTTTTGAGGTGGAGAGTGCTTTGATGAAACATCCTGCTGTGGTAGAATGTGCCATTACTGGAGTGCCCGATGAGATACGTGGCCAAGTGGTTAAAGCAACGGTTGTTTTAGCTTCAGAGTATCAAGATAGAGCCAATCAAGAGTTGATTAAGGAGTTACAGATGTATGTTAAAAAAGAGACGGCACCCTATAAATATCCAAGAGTAATTGAGTTTGTTGCGGAATTACCTAAAACAATCAGTGGTAAAATTCGTCGTGTGGAAATAAGAGACAGCGATAATAAGTAGTAATGCACAACATTTATTGTTTTTGATTGTTATAGATATAATATATAATACGATTAAATATGACAGCAGAAAAAAACAACAGTCGTTTGGTGAAGATATTTTCCGGCGATACTTTTGAGGTTGAAGTAATACGTGGCTTGTTAGCTGCCAATGAGATTATTAGTATAGTTAAAGACGAATCGGTTTCGTTAGTAACCTCTCCTTACTCCGGTATTGGTGGTAATGTGTGGGTTGTTGTGAACGAGGAGGATGTAGAGAAAGCTCGAAAAATAATAGCAGATAATAGAGCTGAATAGAAAGATGTATTTGGGCTCGGTCTTCTGAATAAAAGAAAGAAGATTGGGCCCTTTTTAGGCTAAGAGCTTAATGAAAAGGTGAGAAGTATTTCCCCCTTTTTTTGCTTGGCTTCTCTCTCCCTGGTGAGTGTCTCGTTGTAGGTATAACCCTGCCAATGAAAAGATTTAATCTTATCTAAAAGGGGTAAATCGTTTTCTTCGGATAGAAGAAAGCGTGCGAGTTGACCACGTGCCATTTTAGTATAGACCACTATTTGTTTCCATTTCCCGTTTTTTTCTACTAAGAACTCCGGCGTAATAACAGTAAGCTCCTCTGTTAGCTTTTTCCAATCAAATAAACGTCGCATCTCTCCACTTGCTAGGTTGATTAAACTCCCTCCTGCTGCTAAACTATCTGTAAGAAGTGCTTTGGTAGTGTATGCTTGCCAATAATGAAAAAGATCCTGCTCCTTGGTTAAGGGGAGGGAAACAGTCCCTTCTAATCGATAGGGGCTAATCCAATCGGCTGGCCGTAGAATGCCATAACAGAAGGAGGTGAATCGTAGTTGTTTTTGTGCTTTTACCCACATTGCTTTATCCCATTCTTTAGCACCTAATTGTTGGAAAACAATGCCTGTGTAGCCTAATACCGCAGGATACATTCGTGTCGATTTATCTAAGAAATGCATAAATCGATAAACGTTTTCTGCAGCGATATGTTGATTTACTTTTAGCTGCTGTTGCAATTCCTCTGTTGTGAATTGCATCATCTCTAGTGCTATCTTTTTTGCTTGGCTATTAAAGAGTGGTTCTGTAGGTGTAATGGGTGGTTGGCTTACAGCTCTACTGTTCATTGTTTTTGCACAGGATAGGAGTAGTAACATAGCGGATCCTTTTATTTTGTTTCTTTGCCAGTAACGTTTTCCGTATATTGTTTAAGTTGTAGCGATTGCCCATCAAAAACAGCATAAGAGAAGTATTGAATCCAGTCGCCTAGTACAATGATACGCGCAGATTTGCTGAGTGGCAGGTCTAGTAGAATATGCTCATGTCCATAAATAAAGAAGTTGACGGAGGGGTCCTTTTGTAAATACTGTTTAGAGTAGATAACTAAAAGGTCTTTGTTTTCGCCAAGAAAGACAGGCGATTTGCCATCTTTCCGTTTCATACGGCTCTTCTTAGCCCACGCTAATCCTAAATCAATACTCCATCTAGGATGTATTGTAGAGAATAGTTTTTGTAGCAGTGTATTGTGAAAAAGAGCTCGTAATAATTGAAACTTCTTATCTGGGTCGCCTAGTCCATCTCCATGTGCTAGGTAAAATTTCTGTCCAAGAAGTGTAGTGATAATGGGTTCTCGATGAATGATTAGCCCACACTCTTTTTCTAAGTAATCGCCGCACCAAATGTCGTGGTTACCTATAAAAAAATGTACGGGGATACCGTTGTCAGTTAATTCTGCTAATTTCCCTAAAAAGCGCGTATATCCTTTTGGAATAACAAGTTTATACTCATACCAAAAGTCGAACATATCTCCTAATAAGTAGATAGCAGATGCATCCTCTTTTAGTTGATCTAAAAAACGAACGAGCAGCCGTTCTCTTTCATGCCCCTTGAGAGCTCTTGACCCCAGGTGTGCATCCGAAAGGAAATAGACTTTTTTCATGTATGCAGGTATTAAAGAAATCCTAAATCGAGTTTAGCTTCTTCGCTCATCATCTCTTTATCCCACTCAGGTTCAAAGACTAAGTTAATCGTTACATTGTTAATATCTTTAATGGAAGCCACTTTTTGGTGTGTATCCTCTACTAAGAAATCGGCAGCAGGACAATTAGGTGCAGTAAGTGTCATCTCTATAACAGCGTTATTTTTATCGTCTACTTCAATCTTGTAGATAAGTCCTAAGTCGTAAATGTTAACGGGTAACTCTGGGTCGTATACCGTTTTTAGCATCTGTACTATTTTCTGTTCTATCAAATATTCTTGTTCCATAATCAATTGTTTAGTCTGCAAACGTACTAAAAAAATGTGAGCTATCTATCTTTTTGTGTAAAAATGGCTGGGGTTAGATGTTCCCTTCATTGGCATAACTATAAAAATGATTGTTTGCTACAATGATATGGTCTATTAGATGGATGTTTAATAGCTCTCCAGCATGTTTTATCTGCTGGGTTATTTGATTGTCTGCTCTACTGGGGTTTATGTTTCCTGAAGGATGGTTATGACAAACCGCTATACCTGTTGCATGGTGAACGATGGCTTCTCTGAAAATTAATCGAATGTCTACTGATGTTTCTGTGATGCCTCCACTGCTAATCTTTTTTCTGTCTAAGATGATATTGCTTTGGTTGAGTAGTAGTATCCAGAACTCCTCAGTGTGCAGATCGTTAACAACGGGATAGAACTCATCGAAAAGGTCATTCGGTGATTCTATTTTGGTTTTAATCGAGCTGTTCTCTCGCTTTCTTCGTCGTCCTAATTCGTTAGCAGCAAGTATCGTTATTGCTTTGGCCTCACCTATTCCTTTAAAAGAGCATAAATCGCTTAGTGTCATGTTGTTGAGCTGTACCAATTCATTGCCACAAGAGGCTAGGATGCGTTTACTTAAATCGACAGCTGTTTCATTGGTGTTGCCAGAGCCTATTAATATAGCTAAGAGTTCGGCATTACTAAGAGCTCTACGTCCTTGTTTAAGCATTTTTTCTCTAGGACGGTCGTTCTCATCCCAGTCTTTTAACTTCAGTTTTTGTTCGTTTTCCATAGTCGGTCTTTATATCGTTGACGAGCTAGGAGTAGAAGTTTTTAGTAAAGGTATTAAATTCATTTTTCTTTAGAATGATTCGTTTCCACCATGCATAAATAAATCCACTGCCATAGCCTAATAATTGTACAAATGAAGCAACAATCGATAGAACACCTACAGCAAGGCTTTTGTTCTTAAAAAATGCATCTGTGGCAATAATAAGCAGAAAAAGAAGGAGTGGAAGTAGCATATAAAGGGAGTAGAAAGAGAGGCATAAGAGTAGCAGAACCCCTATGGTAAAGAGGGAGGGTAGGAGATGAACCAGTTTAAGAGATTGTGGATGTCGCTTGTACAGATGAATACGTGCGATACCCGAATTATAAACTTGTTTGAAGAATTGTCGGAAATTGCTACGTCGTTTATGATAAACCCATGCCGATGGAAAGAGTTGTGTGCTATAATTGGCCTCTAGAATGCGTAAGCTAAAGTCAACATCCTCTCCAAATCGCATTGTTGAAAAGCCTCCCAAGGTGTTGTAAACGATGCGTTTGATACCCATGTTAAAGCTTCTTGGAAAGAAACGGTCCATCTTCTTCTTTCCGCCTCGAATACCTCCTGTTGTAAAAAAGGAGGTCATAGCATAATTGATTGCTTTTTGAGTTGTAGTAAAAGATGCATGTGCTCTGTCTGGTCCACCAAAAGCATCGGTAGGGTGTTGTTGTAATTCCGTTTCGATGGCACTAAAATAGGTAGGGGGTAGAATACAATCGGAGTCGAGTATAATCAAATACTCGCCTTTACTAAATTGCGCACCATAGTTACGTGTTGTTCCCGGTCCGCTATTGGGTTTAAAAAAATAGGATAGTGTAAGTTGCGATTGATAGGATTCAGTTATCGTTTTGCAGGGGGTAGATGAGCCATCTTCCACAACAATAACTTCAAAATCTTTATACGTTTGATGTACAAGGCTATTCAATAATTCGTCTACCTCTTCTGGACGATTATAGACAGGAATGATGACCGAATAGCGCATAGACTGATGGTATAAAACAATACAGTTGAAAGCAGATGTACGCTTTCAACTGTATGTAGGATATATTTAAATTATTCTTTAACACGACCCATGTAAGAACCATTTCTTGTGTCAACTTCAATTAATTCGCCTTCATTAATAAAAAGAGGAACGCGAACAGTAGCTCCTGATTCAAGAGTAGCTGGTTTCGATGCGTTGGTTGCAGTATCCCCTTTTAAACCAGGTTCAGTATAGGTTATTCTGAGTTGTACTTTAACAGGTACCTCTGCAAATAAGATTGTATCAGTGTCTGTATCTGAAACAACTTCTACAATCATCTCTTCGATTAAGTAATCTGCACCATTGATAAGGCTGCGTTCTATAGGAGTTTGATCGTATGTTTCTTGATTCATGAAAATAAAATCTTCACCCTCTTTGTAAAGAAATTGGTAAGGGCGGCGTTCAACACGTACGTCCTCTAGTTTAAAGCCAACTTGGAAAGTACGATCTATAACACGTCCGTTAACAACGTCTTTAAGTTTAGTTCGCATGATAGTATTTCCTTTTCCAGGCTTAACGTGAAGAAATTCAGTAACGAAATATAAACGTCCATCTAATCTTATACATGTGCCATTTTTTATGTCCTGTGAATTAATCATTTTTTCTGATTTGTGTGATTATTAGTTGTTTGCTTCTCAATATATACTTGCAAAAGTAATCTAAATTGACAAAAAACACAAAATCTTTTCACTAAAAAGTTGGTTTCCTTGGTAAATATAAAAAAAGTATCTATTTTTGCAACCCAATTGTACAAGAAATAATAAAAATAAAGAACAATAAAAATATAGAACAATGAAAAGAACGTATCAACCTTCGAACACAAAGAGAAAGAACAAACATGGTTTCCGTGAGAGAATGGCAACAGCAAATGGACGTAGAGTAATATTAGCTCGTCGTGCAAAAGGTCGTACTAAATTATCTGTTTCTGACGAATACAACGGAAGATAGGTTTTTATCTGAAACGAAATTTTAGAAAGAAGTAAAGGTTTTCAAGAAAACCTTTACTTCTTTTTTTTTTATTCTTAACTTTGAAGCTTAAATTGCTAATAATATAAGTGATATGGTAAAACAGCAGACTTCAGCCTCTAAAAAGATTCGTTTTTTGATAACTAATCTTGTGTTAATGGTTTTAGCGCTATTCTTGGTAGGATATGCGGTGTTGTATGGATTAGATTTTTATACGCATCATGATGAGTCCATTGTTGTTCCTGCAGTAAAAGGAAAAACAATGATGGAGGCGCAGATCCTTTTTGCAAAGCAGGGGCTCTCTTGCGAGGTAGCAGATTCGATGTATGTAAAAGAGGAAAAACCGGGTAGAATATTAGAGCAGAATCCTGATGGAAATGTACGTGTAAAGAAGGGTAGAAAAGTATATCTAACAGTGAATACGCAACGAATCCCTTTGCGCAAAGTGCCCGATGTAGCAGGGAATAGTTCTTTACGACAAGCGCAGGCAAAGTTGATGGCCGCAGGTTTTAAACTCTTGGAAGAAAAGATAGTAGCAGGTGAGAAGGAATGGGTATATGGTATCACATATAGAGATTCTCTTTTAAAGTTGGGAGATAAAGTGCCAATTGGTGCAGAGCTTCGTTTGGAAGTAGGAGATGGCTCTCCTGTTGAACCAGTGGATTCCATCTCTTCAGATAGTTTATCAATTGTTGCAGTT
>JAQWAN010000119.1 GCA_028707655.1 Bacteroidaceae bacterium | reverse complement strand
GAATATCGACGATCTTCTATGCGTTGGTGCTACAGACAACATCTTGATATCTTCCACTATTGGACGTAATAAACTACGTATACCTGGCGAAGTTATCTCAGCCATCATCAACGGGACCGATGAGTTATTGGGTGAACTACAAAAAATGGGTGTAGGTGTTTACGCAACAGGTGGAGAAACGGCAGATGTAGGAGATTTAGTGCGCACAATCATAGTGGATAGCACCGTAACCTGCAGAATGAAGCGTTCGGATGTTATTGACAATGGGAATATAGCTCCAGGCGACGTTATCGTTGGTTTATCCTCTAGCGGACAAGCCACCTATGAGAAAGAGTATAATGGAGGAATGGGCAGTAATGGACTAACCTCAGCACGTCACGATGTCTTTGCACATTATTTAGCGAACAAATACCCTGAAAGCTACGAAGCAGCTATTCCAGAAGAACTTATCTACTCTGGTGGATTAGCACTAACGGATGAAGTGAAGGATTCACCATTGAATGCTGGTAAGCTTGTTCTATCTGCCACACGAACCTATGCTCCCGTTGTAAAGCGGTTGCTAGATGAGATGCGAATGGACATACATGGTATGGTACACTGTTCGGGAGGGGCTCAAACCAAAATTTTACATTTTATTGACCACTTGAGAGTGGTTAAAAACAATCTATTTCCACTACCACCTCTATTTAAAACAATTCAGGAACAAAGTGGAACAGATTGGGCAGAGATGTACAAAGTGTTTAACATGGGGCATCGCTTGGAGGTTTATCTACCAGCAGAGCATGCAGCCAAAGTGATTGCCATTAGTAAGGCATTCCATATTGATGCACAGATAGTAGGATTTGTTGAAGATAGCAAAGAAAAAGAACTAATCATCCAAAGCGAATTTGGAGAATTCAAGTATAAATAATGGCAGATTACACCAGTTTATTAGAAAAATTAGAGGGGTTAGTGTCGCGATTCGAAGAGGTTGGTACACTAATTACTGATCCTTCTGTCATATCCGACATGAAGCGCTACGTTAAATTGACAAAAGAATATAAAGACTTAGAAGCAATTGTCAAGGCTAGAGATGAGTATATACAACAACAAGCTAGTATAAAAGAGGCAAAAAGTATTATTGCCACGGAGCAAGACCCTGAGATGAAAGAAATGGCAAGAGAAGAACTGGACACTTGCCAAAAAAGAATACCTCAACTAGAAGAGGAGATTAAACTTTTATTAATTCCTTCTGACCCAGAAGATGACAAGAATGCAATTGTAGAAATCAGAAGTGGAGCTGGCGGCGATGAAGCTGCTATCTTTGCTGGCGATTTGTTTAGAATGTACGTCAAGTATTGTGAGTCAAAGAAATGGAAAGTTGAAGTTTCCAATTGTAATGAAGGTACATCGGGCGGATTCAAAGAAATTGTTTTTTCTGTTAGTGGCGAAAAGGTATATGGTACGCTAAAATATGAATCGGGTGTACATCGTGTACAGCGTATTCCTGCAACAGAGACACAAGGAAGGGTACATACCTCTGCGGCATCCGTTGCTGTATTACCAGAAGCCGAAGAATTTGAGGTGGACATCAAGGAGGGAGAGATCAAATGGGATACCTTCCGTTCTGGTGGAGCTGGAGGACAAAATGTAAATAAAGTAGAGTCTGGTGTTCGTCTTCGCTACATGTGGAAAAATCCAAATACAGGTGTTGCTGAGGAGATTCTTATTGAGTGTACAGAGACAAGAGACCAACCTAAAAATAAGGCACGTGCATTAACACGACTTCGCTCTTTTATCTATGATAAAGAGCACCAAAAATATCTTGATGATATTGATACTCGTAGACGATCGATGGTTTCCACAGGAGATAGGTCGGCTAAGATTAGAACCTACAATTATCCTCAAGGACGTATCACTGACCATCGTATCAACTATTCTGTTTATAATCTAGCTGCTTATATGGATGGAGATATACAAGACTGTATTGACCATTTAACAGTAGCAGAGAATTCGGAACGAATGAAAGAAGCAGAACTATAATAAGCAGGAGATGAATAAACAAGAACTCTTTGAAGAAATAAAAAAGAAACAATCTTTTCTTTGCATAGGATTAGATAGTGATCTAACAAAGATACCATCGCATCTATTAAAAGAAAAAGACCCTATCTTTTCTTTCAATAAGTCTATTGTAGATGCAACAGCAAATTATTGTGTTGCTTATAAACCAAACCTAGCTTTTTATGAATGCAACGGTGTGGAGGGATGGATATCATTGGAGAAAACAATCGATTATATACAAACCAATTATCCACATCATCTTATCATAGCAGATGCCAAACGAGGAGATATAGGAAATACAGCAAAGATGTATGCACAATGTTTCTTCGAGAAAATGAAGGTCGATGCTGTTACGGTTGCGCCCTACATGGGAAAAGATAGCGTAACGCCATTTCTTGGCTATACCAACAAATGGGTTATTTTACTTGCATTAACCTCTAATGAGGGTGCAAAAGATTTTCAGCTACAGCAAAACAAAGAGGGTACTCCCCTATTTGAAGAGGTTTTGACTGCTTCACAAAAATGGGGCAATGAGGAGCAACTTATGTATGTTATTGGTGCTACACAAGGGGAACTTTTTAAGAAGGTACGTCAATGCGTTCCAAATCATTTCTTGTTAGTTCCAGGAGTTGGTGCACAAGGGGGTTCACTAAAAGATGTCTGCCGTTATGGTATGAATAAAACGTGTGGATTATTGGTGAATTCGTCAAGAGCTATCATCTACGCAAGTCATTCATTTGACTTTGCAGAAAGCGCTTCTAGGGCAGCAAAACAGGTACAAACAGAGATGGCTAAAGAGTTAAGCCATTTGTTATAGCGATTACGTGGGCAGAGAACTACATGTTTTTTGGAATAACTTTATGTAATATGAAAAAAAAACACGTAATTTGCAGCGCGAATATTGGTATTTATGCACTAAATAATCACAACAATAGCCAAGAACTAAAACCGAACTAGATTAACGGAAATAAAAAGAAAAATAATAAATGGAATTTTCAGCCAAACAAATAGCAGAAGTTATTGATGGAGAAGTTGTAGGTAATGAACATATTACCGTACAAACATTTGCTAAAATTGAAGAGGGAACAACTGGTGCTATTTCTTTTTTAGCAAATCCTAAATACACCAATTATATCTATGAAACAAAATCGAGCATTGTCTTGGTTAATAAAGATTTTGAACCTGAACATCCAATTTCAGCCACACTAATCAAGGTAGATAATGCCTATGAAAGTGTAGCTAAACTGCTCAATATATATCAAGCCAACCAACCTGTAAAAAATGGGATTGACCCACTGGCACATATTGCTGCCACAGCAACTATAGGTAAAGATGTATACATTGCACCCTTTGCATACATCGGTGAGCATGTAACGATTGGTGATCACTGTGCCATTTACTCACACGTAAGTATCAATGATAATGTTACTATTGGTTCATGGACAACACTTTATCCACAAACAACAATCTATCACGACTGCCAAATAGGTAATCATTGTATCCTTCACGCAGGAAGTGTTGTTGGATCTGACGGCTTTGGCTTTGCTCCTACATCCGATGGATATGATAAGATACCACAAATAGGTATTGTTATTATTGAAGATGAGGTAGAGATTGGTGCAAACACCTGTATAGATCGTTCTACGATGGGAGCTACACGTATTAAAAAGGGAGTAAAACTCGATAATTTAGTACAAATAGCGCATAATGTTGAAGTTGGAGAAAACACTGTTATGTGCTCACAAGTAGGCATTGCTGGCTCCACAAAAGTTGGAGAATGGTGCATGCTAGGAGGCCAAGTTGGTGTTGCAGGACATATTAAGTTAGGAGATAAGATACAAATAGGAGCGCAATCTGGTATTGCTGGAAATATAAAATCTAACTCCAAATTGATGGGGTCGCCAGCAATCGATTACAGTACTTTTGCTCGTTCCACAGTGCTTTTCAAAAATTTCCCTGAGATTTATAAAAGTTTAAATGAGATGAAGAAGGAAATTACAGAATTAAAAAAATTATTAAAGAAATAACGTATGTTGAAACAAAAAACTCTTAAAGATAGCTTTTCGCTTAGAGGAAAAGGTCTTCATACAGGATTAGACATTACTATATCATTCAATCCTGCTCCAGAGAATCATGGTTATAAGATTCAACGTATTGATTTAGAAGATAAACCTATTATAGATGCAGTAGCAGAGAATGTTATCGAAACTACAAGAGGTACTGTAATAGCTAAGCAAGACGTAAAAGTTAGTACCATTGAACATGCCTTAGCTGCAATATATGCTAGTGGTATAGATAACTGTCTAATTAAAGTAAACGGACCTGAATTTCCAATTTTAGATGGTAGTTCTTTGCTCTATATACAAGAGATTGAAAGAGTTGGTCTTGAAGATCAAAGTGCACTGAAAGACTATTATATTATCAAATCGAAGATTGAATTTAAAGATGAAGCCACAGGATCGTCTATTGTCGTTCTTCCAGATGACAAATTCAGTGTTAACGCAATGGTGGAATTTGAATCTAAAATAATACCAAATCAATATGCCGTTATCAACTCTATGGATGAGTTCAAAGAGGAGATTGCAGCAAGTAGAACCTTTGTATTTGTTAGAGAGATTGAACCACTTCTTGGAGCAGGATTGATAAAAGGTGGCGACCTTGACAATGCTATTGTTATTTATGAATGTAAAATGTCGCAAGACAACTTTGATAAATTAGCCGATATCATGCAAGTTCCCCATATGGATTCTAAGAAATTAGGATACATCAACCACAAGCCATTGGTATGGGATAACGAACCCGCACGACACAAATTGTTAGATATCATAGGCGATTTAGCACTAATAGGTAAACCCATTAAGGGAAAAGTTATAGCCACTCGCCCAGGACATACAATCAATAATAAATTTGCTCGACAATTACGTAAAGAGATTAAACTGCACAGCGTTCAAGCACCAGTGTACAATTGTAATGAGGAGCCTATAATGGATGTAAATCGTATTCGCGAACTACTACCTCACCGCTATCCATTCCAATTGGTGGACAAAATTATCGAAATAGGTGCTAATTCTATTGTTGGTGTAAAAAATATAACGGCAAATGAGCCCTTCTTTCAAGGTCATTTTCCAAGCGAACCGGTGATGCCTGGCGTGCTACAAGTAGAAGCAATGGCACAGGTTGGTGGATTACTAGTTCTTAATTCAGTAGATGAGCCCCATAAATATTCCACCTATTTCATGAAAATAGATAACGTTAAGTTCCGCCAAAAAGTGATACCAGGAGATACACTGATTTTTAAAGTTGAAATGACTGCCCCTATTCGTAGAGGTGTTTCTACAATGAGAGGCTATGCCTTTGTTGGAGAGAGAGTGGTCTGTGAAGCTGAGCTTATGGCACAAATTATAAAAAACAAATAACATATGATAAGTTCATTAGCCTACATTCACCCAGAAGCTATCATTGGGGAAAATGTTGATATTGATCCTTTTGTGTTCATCGATAAGAATGTAATTATTGGGGATGACAATCATATCATGTCACATAGCTCTATTTTATATGGAGCACGTATAGGAAAAGGAAATACTATTTTCCCTGGAGTAGTTATTGGAGCTGTTCCTCAAGATTTAAAATTTAAAGGAGAAGAAACAACAGCAGAAATTGGAGATTATAATCTTATTAGAGAAAATGTAACAATCAATAGAGGTACTGCAGCAAAAGGGAAAACAATTGTTGGTAATCATAACCTACTAATGGAGGGAATGCATGTTGCACATGATACAATTGTTGGGAATCATTGTATTATTGGAAATGCAACAAAACTTGCAGGAGAAGTAATTGTAGATGATCACGCTATTATTAGTGCTGCTGTTTTAGTTCATCAATTCTGTAGAATTGGTGGATATGTAATGGTACAAGGTGGCTCACGCTCAAGTAAAGAGATTCCTCCATATATCATTGCTGGCAGAGACCCTTTGACTTTTTGTGGTTTGAATATCATTGGTTTACGTAGAGCTGGATTCAGTAATGAAATCATTGACAACATACATAATGCGTACCGCTTAATTTATAACAGTGGAAAAACGGTGGCAGAAGCACTTAAAGAGATTAGAGAAACGGTCCCAATGAGCAAAGAAATAGAATATATAATTTCTTTTGTAAGTGAATCAAAAAGAGGTATTACTAGATAAATAGATTGATATTGTGATTTTTAGATTTAAAATAAAATCGGATGAAGTAGAAGACTTCGAACGAATAATAGACATTGACCCTGATGCATCCTTTTTAGAGTTGCATCAGGCTATACTTGCTGCAACGGCCTATAAGGATAATATCAATATCTCATTTTTCTTATGTGATGACGATTGGGAAAAAGAAAAAGAGGTTTGTATTGTAGACCGTGGAAGCAGCTATGAAGAGGACGTGTGGCTCATGAAAGAGACGCCTTTGAATGAATTGATTGATGATGAAGAACAACGCCTAATTTATGTTTTCGACCCAGAGAACGAACGTTCTATTTTTATAGAACTTGCACGTATTATCACTGGAAAATCGGTAGAAGGCCCTATTTGCGTTGCTGAAAGTGGCAAAGCCCCTAATCAAGTG
>JAQWAN010000118.1 GCA_028707655.1 Bacteroidaceae bacterium | reverse complement strand
TCATCGTTCCAAAAGAGATAAGACCAGCATTTAGTCGATACACTCCCCAGAGAAAAACGAAAAGATAGCCACTATTAAAGCCCATAGAAAGTGTAACTCTGGAGAACAAAGATAAACGTGTCCTACTTTTTACCTGCTGATGTAAATCATCTTGTAGACGATCTAAAGCATCCATTCGGTCTCTCTTTGTTTCTAGTGTTTTAATCACGATATGCTGCTGTACCGACTCTTGAATAACAGATTGGATAGCACTATCACTTTTACGAATTTGTTGGTTGTAGCTCCGCATCCGAAACATATAGACCTTGCTCATCAATAAAAACAAAGGAATAATCAATAGCAGACTAGCAGCTAATGAAATATCTAAGATGCAAAAATAGGTGAAGGAAGCAATTAACTGTAAAAGGGTAACAAATAGGGCGGGTATAGAGATAGTCAGCAGTTGAATAACGTCGTTTACATCCCTATTAACACGATTAATCAAATCGCCAGAATGATATTTTTGGAGAGAGAGCCACTGACTACTGAGCAGGTGACTAAAGAGTCTGCGGCGCAACCGATTTGTTCCATCCACGGGCATACATGCACTTAACCAAGTGTCTAAAGAAGAAAAAAAGAGTTGCCCTATCATCAAAGCAACAACAAGCGCAGCACTACCCCATAGATTTCCCTCCATGGCACCAGTAGCTATATCTACTACTTGTTTAGAAGCCCACACAAAAAGTAGACTACACGCCACCTCGAAAACACCAATCAAGCAACTTAACAGAATGCGAGGACGCTGTCCTTGTGAGCACACGTATAGCCACCGACAGACTTTCATAAAGGCTGCTCTCTGTAGTGTGAATTTCCGTATCTTATCTCGTAAACGCATCTTTATTCTGCAACAATACCAGCATCTAGCCACGACTGACTTAACGTAACAGCATCTGTAGAAGCTGTCTCTCGGTCTATATCATATTCTTTAACCAATAGGTCGGCTAACTTGTCTGGTGTAAAACTGCCACCATCTGTTTCTATCTGTTTCCATAAATAAGCTGCAGAATCATTTAACTTAATAATCTTATTAAAATCAATATTCTCTACACCTTGTGCTACCACTACATTGCTATTGCACACATCGCGCAATACAAAGCCTTCTTTTATCTTCATTTCCTTTTTATTATATGATTATATATAGCTAATAACAATCGACGAATAGGCAACATATAACGCCAAATATACCACAGAAGACGCCATTTTAGCGTTCCATAGTCTACTCTCACCTTATTTCTTGTAGCACTTTTTACATACCCCACTATATCCTCGGTTGCTATTTCCTCTGTTCCATAACAATTACCATCTCCACGCAGTTGATACCCATCTTTTCGCTGTTTCACGATACGATGTAGCAAATAGCGATCTCTATTTTTTTCTTTTGCAAGAACAATTGTACCAATATTCAAGGAGCTCGTTGTTAACGGTGCTATTACCACACTATCTCGTTGATTAATCAAAAAAGGAGTCATACTAACTCCCTTTACTGTTAAAGTGACTGTATGTCCCTCTTTAATAAGCTCCTTAATACTTTGCATAAGCAGCTCGTTGCCTACAATCTCTTTCCTTACACTATCCATGAGTCACACGCGCAAAACACAATTTAGCAGCAGCTTTATCTGGCAAACAATTAAGATTGTACACCGGAACAGACATCGATAGGTCGGAGAGGGTTTGCATCAATCCATCGCTTATCCGCTGGTCCCATTTCATAAGAGAAGAAGAAGCTAGTAGCACTACATAGGCCTCTAGCGGTTCCAAACTAGTTATTTGATTAGAGGGAGCTTGTTGCAGTTCCACAAAAGCCGCGATAGAAGCACTCTCATTTTTATAACAAGGTGTTTTTCCACTCCAAGGTGTACCAAAAACAATCTTCTTGCCCTCTATTATCCGAACAACAGGATTGTCGTCATTAAGCAATGCCGTTTGCGGAATAGTATCGAGCCATAACTGACTGTGTGTACTTTTCCCTGTGCCACTAACACCTAGAAAGAGATACCCTTGGTTCTTGCGTTTAATAACAGAAGCATGCATTAGAATCGTTGCTTTTGAAGCTGTTGCAAAGGCATATGCTAACATTATAAAATTGTTCAACACAAATGAGTCTACTCTACTATCTGATTGCAAAGAGACCTTTAACGAAGAGAAATCGTGTGTAGCTTGTAGAACAAATAAATCGGTACAGTTATGTGGAATCAAGCCAAAGCAATAACCGTAGTCCGTGGTATAAATAGCAATCTGCGCATCATCCCAAGAGAACTGATGAATTTTTGTACCCTCCACACTTAAGTTCCCAACAATTTCTAACAGAAAAAGAGGCTCTTTCACAGCAGTTTCAGTGAACAAGAAAGGTTCATAAGAGGGCAGTAAGGTACGCACCACTGCAGGATGGTCGGATAAAATAGAAAAAATATGTTTTGCTACCTGATAGGTTACTTTGTTTTGTTCCTTCATTTTATATCTCTAATTTCATAGAAGAATGCATTATCTACGCATTGCAAAGATATATTTTCAGAAGTGAAAACGCAACAAAAATCATTAAAAAACACCTACTATTCTATGAGTGACGTATAAATAGCAAGTAAAGTGTCAAGAAACAGGAAATATTTTCTAACTTTGCAAGCAGAAGAAATAGAGAATTCTTATTATATTTAAATTTAGAGAAATAGTATTATGCAAACAATTGACAAATTTGATTTTGCCGGTAAAAAGGCGTTCGTTCGCGTAGATTTTAATGTTCCGTTAGACGAAAACTTCAATATCACAGATGATACCCGTATCCGTGCGGCTCTTCCAACATTAAAAAAAATCTTGGAAAAAGGTGGTAGTTTGATCATTGCTTCACACATGGGAAGACCCAAAACAAACCCTGATGAGAAATTTTCATTGAAACATATTTTAGGTCATATTTCTAAGAAATTAGGCGTTCCTGTTCAATTTGCAGATGACTGTCAAAAAGCACAAGCGCAAGTGGCTGCTCTACAAGCTGGTGAAGTTTTACTTCTGGAGAATCTTCGCTTTTATGCAGAAGAAGAGGGTAAACCTCGTTTAGCAAAAGACGCTACTGACGAAGAGAAAGCAGCGGCTAAAAAAGCAATTAAAGAGAGCCAAAAAGCATTCACAAAAGTATTGGCTGATTATGCTGATTGTTATGTTAACGATGCTTTTGGTACAGCACATCGTTCACACGCTTCAACAGCTTTAATTGCAGATTACTTTGATACAGACCATAAAATGTTTGGTTTCCTAATGGAAAAAGAGGTAATGGCAGTAGAGAAAGTGATGAAAGATATCAATCGTCCATTCACTGCTATTATGGGTGGTTCTAAGGTATCTTCTAAAATCGAAATCATAGAAAACTTGCTAGATAAGGTGGATAACCTAATCATTGCTGGTGGTATGACATATACATTTACAAAAGCATTAGGTGGCAAAATTGGTATTTCAATTTGCGAAGATGATAAATTAGACTTAGCTCTTGCACTTTTAGAAAAAGCAAAAGCAAAAAATGTAAAAATTGTTTTAGCTGTTGATGCAAAAATTGCTAATAAATTTTCAAATGATGCCGATACCGACTTCGTAAAAGTTGGAGAAATACCAGACGCTTGGGAAGGTATGGATATTGGCCCTGAGACAGAAAAAATCTTTTCGGAAGTTATTAAAAACTCTAAAACAATTCTTTGGAACGGCCCAACAGGTGTGTTTGAGTTTGACAATTTCACTTCTGGATCGCGTGCTGTGGGTAATGCCATTGCTGAAGCAACAAAGAATGGTGCCTTCTCACTAGTAGGTGGTGGTGATTCTGTTGCTTGTGTTAATAAATTTGGATTAACCGACAAAGTATCTTACGTTTCTACCGGAGGTGGTGCTCTATTAGAAGCCATTGAGGGAAAAACACTTCCTGGTATTGCTGCTATTAAAAAATAAAAGTAGATTTATCTATATACGTAGGGCTCTATACTTCAGTATGGAGCCCTATTTTTGTAAACAAGGAAAATCTCACTCTTTTTAAGAATAAATAAGTCTATGAATTTTCTTAACTGTCAATTATTCTATATTTTTAGACTTTACTTGTTTAATATAAACATAAGATGATACATTACACATGAATACAACTTCAATAAAAAAAGAATACGATAAAATCACCACACTACTTACCGAACATCGATTACTGGAGGCTTTGCAAAGAATTCAGGTGAACCTAAAGCAGCTACAGAGCTGGGAGCTGAATTCAAAACACGAAGAGATTCAAACAGCCTATCAGTTTATGTTAGATTATATGCAACAAGGAGTAAATGATCCTGAAAGGGTAGCTTACTACACAAATCTAATCCAAAAAGCAACAGAACTAGCCAAAGCAGTAGAAAGAGAAATGCTTATTCTATCCTCTCAAAGCTATTATTTTGATTGCATTCGTCGTTTCAGAGCACAAAAAAACGTTACCTATGAGGAGATAAAGATGCAGCTTGAATCGTATACAGAAGAGCTCTCACTCCTTAGTCTACAGAGGAACAATAGTAATTACCAAACGGAAGTTACAACTATCCGTTTAGAGCATGAAAAAACCCATCGCGCACTTTTTTACCAAACATGGACCTCCCTGCAATGGAGTAAGAGTGAAGCTGAACAGGCAAAATTGATTATGTCTTCGCTACTCATTAGTGAGGAGGATAAATCGTTGTTTCTGAGTTCTATCACCATGAGTCTCTTCTTTTCATTCGATTTGAAAAAATATTTTTTACTCATGGATTATATCACCGATGCTAATGTAGACCTTTCCCAGCGTGCTTTAATTGGATTTATTTTGATTACCTATCATTCGGAAAAAATTATTCAAGATAAGCCACAAGCTATTAGTCGTATCTCCCTGCTAGCAGATATTCCTAATTTATCCGAGAAGATAGACCGCATACAATGGCAATTCCTACTCTGTAGAGAAACCAAGAAGATTGACCAAAAGATGCGAGAAGAAATCATCCCTACTCTTATGAAAAGCACCGATATCACCAAACTAAAAATTGGCTTTTCAGAAAAGGAGGAGGAAAATTTGGAGGAAATCAACCCCGATTGGGAAAACAAAATTGACCAAGAGGAGATTACCAACAAGATGAAAGAGATGACCGACCTACAACTAGAAGGAGCTGATATATACATGAGCACATTTGCACATTTAAAAGGATATGCCTTTTTTAAAGAGATGTCAAATTGGTTTTATCCCTTTGATAAAAACCATTCCTCCGTTGCTGGTTTGTATGACTCCGAGAAAGATGGCTTATTACTAGATACACTCATCAGTTCTAATCACTTCTGCAACTCAGATAACTACTCCTTCTGCCAAACCTATATGCAACTACCCTCCTCCCAAAGAGAGATGGTCTCACAACAGTTAAAGGAACAGGTAAATGCCATCAAAGAGGAGAAAGCATCCTCTGCACTTGTGCAACCAACACGAAAAGAAAAAGAGGTGTCGAATCAATATATACACGATTTATATCGCTTCTTTAAACTCTTTCCACGTAGAAATGAATTTAAAGATCCTTTTCTACAAGATTTAAATTTTCAAAAATGCAAACTGCTAAAGAGCCTCTCTCAATCGGAAAAGGCACAGCTTACACTTGCTAATTTCTTCTTTGAGAAAAAATATTTCGAAGAAGCAATCAGCGTGTTTCAAGAGATAAATGAAGCAGCACCAGCACGTTCCTCAGAGATTTACCAGAAAATTGGTTTTTGCTATCAAAAAGTAGGAGACTATGCAAAAGCTATAGAGAACTACATATTGGCAGATATCCACCAGCCCGATCATTTTTGGACCATTCATCATCTTGCTCTTTGTTACAAGAAAAAGGGAGAATTGGATCAAGCTATTCTTTATTACCAGAAAGCCACAAAGCTGCAACCCGACCACCTGCCTACTATCTTTCAGTTAGCTAACACGTTGGCTACTAACAAACAGTTTGCAGAAGCACTACCACTCTATTTTAAATGGGAATATTTGAGCAACAGCACTTCCAAAGCATGGAGAGCCATAGCATGGTGTTCTTTTGCCATTGACAAAATGGACGAATCGCTAAAATACTACTTAAAAATTATTCAGAATGGGGAGGGAAACGCACAAGATTTTTTAAACATTGGACATCTATACAATATCCAACACGATTTAAAGAGTGCCATTCTTAATTACAAAAAGAGTAAAGAGAAATGCCAATCGACAAACGAGTTTGTTCAGCTCTTTCAACAAGACATAACGCTGCTCGAGAAAAAAGGCATCCATCCAATAGAAAGTGCATTAACGATTGACTTAGTCATCCGTTAATGCACTCCATAATCCTGTTCCAAGGTAGATATCCTCTACTTTGGAACCGTTTTTTTTATCAACTAGTTAAACAATTTGATTCGTTGTAGGGTCTGGAAAGACAAGAGAAGGCGTAAACGTTTTTGCTTCCTCAAAATCCATTAAACCATATGCCATAACAATGATAATGTCATCTACTTGCACTTTTCTTGCAGCAGCACCATTTAAACAGATACAACCCGATCCACGTTCCCCTTTGATAACATAGGTCTCAAAGCGCTCCCCATTATTGTTATCTGCAATAGACACCTTCT
>JAQWAN010000117.1 GCA_028707655.1 Bacteroidaceae bacterium | reverse complement strand
GGGAACAGTGCCTTGGTTGGGTGCTTTGGCATACGAGGGATTCTTAATCAATCCAGTACGTAAAGATGCTTCAACGGATCAATATGTAGGTTACCAAAATGGGATGAACCCCATCATAGACAGTAAGTATCAATCGAGAACTTCTGGTGGTATAGATTAATTCAACTTTAACTTCTCGGTCAATTTAGACGATGCTGTCTATTTAGGATTAACCATTGGTGCCTATAGTGTAGATTACGCCTACGAAAGTAGATATTCAGAAAACTTCACCTCCAATGGAAATGATACAGGTGATTACTCCATGAAAACCGTTCTGACCACAGAAGGAACCGGATTTGATGTGAAGCTCGGTGGTATATTTCGTCCTATGCCCGATGAGCCCCTCCGCGTTGGTATAGCTATTCATACGCCTACCTTTTATAATCTGAGCGATAGAAACTATGCAGAGCTAACCTATAAAACAGTGGATGTTGCTACAGGTAACACTGTAGAGGGAAAGACATACACACAAGATAGAATTGGAGACGCCATGGATGGATATACCGATTATAAGTTGGTTACCCCTTGGAAATTTAATTTAAGTGCAGGTTATACCATAGGCAAACAGATAGCTTTGGGAGCTGAATATGAGTATGCCGATTATTCATCTGCTAAGTTAAAATATGACAGTAATGGTTATACCGAAGATATGACCTTCGAGAATGAGATGATTAGTAGTATGTTGAAGGGTGTGCACACCTTTAAATTAGGTGTCGAAGCTAAGCCAAATGCAGAGTTCTCTATTCGTGCAGGTTATAATGTTTCTACAGCAGCAATGGATAAGAATGCTTATAAAGAGCTACCTACAAATAGTATCCGTACCGATACACAATATTCTAATCAGCATGCAGTACATAATATAACCTTTGGTTTAGGTTATCGTACCGATCGCTTCTATGGAGACGCTGCCTATAAATATACCACAAGTAGCTCCGATTTTTATGCTTTTGATAATGTGGATTTAAATTCCTCTAAAATCACGAACAAGCGTCATGAGCTATTCCTTACCGTTGGAATGAAATTTTAAAGTGGTGTAGATAACACAACAAAAAAAAGTCCGCTGAAGCCTAGGTTTCAGCGGACTTTTTTGTGCGTTTTAAATTAATACGCTATTTTATCCTCTTTGTTTGTCCAATTCTCAAAAGCCTTAATTGCTTCATCACGTAGCATTGTTTCTGAAGAAAGCTTTCTGTCTTCCGGTTTTAAATCGATCTCATCGTAGATAAAGGAATCGTCGAATCCAATATTTTTGGCATCTGTTTTAGTGTTTGCATAATAAATTTTATCCAGATGTGCCCAGTAGATAGCACCTAAACACATAGGGCAAGGTTCGCAAGAGGTAAAGATTTCGCAACCCGATAGGTCAAAAGTATTTAATGCTTTAGATGCTGCACGTATAGCGCTTACCTCTGCATGAGCTGTAGGGTCGCACGATGAGGTTACTCTGTTTTGACCTCTAGCAATGATTTCATTATCTTTTACAATAACAGCACCAAAGGGTCCGCCACCATTTTTTATGTTTTCAATAGAGAGCTCAATGGCTTCCCTCATAAATTTTTCTTTGTTTTCCATAGTTTTGATTATTAAATTAATTAGAATGTTTATTTTTTCTTTCTAAGAAAATTGAAACCAAAATAGATACGTATGGTTCCAAAATTATTATTTATTGCAAATTTATCTGTGCGGTAATCGTAGGTATGCATCAGTAATGAGGCACCCACATAATATTTTGTATTGTTGTATGTGATACCTGCTCGCGTAGTAAAATCAAAATTGAAGTTATTGATAATCTCTTTAGCGGTCGATTCTTTACTAGTATTCGACCGTTTATAAGCTATTGCGGGCATTAGGGTTAAGTTGAAAAGACAGTTCTTTGCAAACACCCAGTTATAGCCATATCCAGCACTAACATTATAACCTCTATAGACCAGCTGTTTAAATTTTAGCCCATCGTCTAACTGATCTCTGATAATAGAGGGTAGCTCTTGGTAATCAAATTTGATGTTGTGCTTTGTATAAGAAAAACCCGCGATAAATGAGCCAACACTTCTTTTCTGATTGGTCGATTGGCTATAAGCAGCTGGGTAGGAGAATTTTTTATGGTTAAAGATAAAGTATACGTTTACCCCAGAAACATCTACCGTGATGCCACTTATCTGGTCTATTTTTGTGGATACCTCGTTAGGGGTATAAAAGTCGCTACTGTTTAGGAGCGTAAAATCTGTGCCACTTTTTCTGTAGTAGATATCGCAGCCTACTAATGAACTATATAAGCTTAATCCAAATTCTGTACGTCTGTTTTGAGGTTTCGAATTTCCTCTTATGGCATCCAGATTAATGGAATAGCCTAAGAAAATCCATTTCCATCCAAAGTAAACCCCAAATTTATTCTTCATATCGGGCTGTAGGGAGAGCGTCTGCGGTGTTTCTGATGTACTAGAAAAACGGTAATACTCATACCAATTACTATTTTCTAGCATCAAGGAAAAGACATATTTGTTGGGACTGATATAGGTGGTGTCTGATGCACTAAAAGCGTTTGCTATTGTTTTAAAGAGGCCTTTATTGGGTTTTTGATAAAGCGAATCTGTAGAATTTGGATACACTGCCTCTTTCTCCATATTCAGTAAAGAAATAGCCTTTAACGGAAAAATGAAAAGAAGACAAGTAAGAAAGAATAGCAGTTTTTTTTTAGTCATAAATGGCAGTAAGTCAACGCTTGTTTAAAATTCTATCCATTACCCAGTTCGTGGTAGTAGCACTCAATCCGTCGCAGTTGCACTCCGATTTTCCTTGCAAATATTCTACTACCCTTTTTATAAGCCCCATTTGTACATGCGATGGATTTTCTATAGCAAATCGTTCAAATTGATCGGCTGTTTGTAGTTCGATTGGTTCGAAAGTAAACGTGGAAAATTTAAGAATACCCTTGTTTCCTATTATCTCGATAGAGTCTTCTTTCGCAGAATGGTAGGAGGCAAAGCACCAGGAACCAGAGCCAACCAGTCCCGATTCAAACTGGAAACAGGCACTTACTGTGTCCTCCGCTTTATATAGTCCTGAGCGATTGTTCTTAAAACCTTCCGCATTTAATATAGGACCTAATATATGTTGAATAATATCGAGTTGATGTGGTGCTAAATCGTAAAAATAGCCACCTCCAGATATATCCGGTTGTACTCTCCAGGGTAGATTCTCTTTGTTGTAGTCTAAATCGCTTGGCTGTTGTGCAAAACGGATTTGTACATTCATAACATCTCCAATAGCACCCGAATCAATAAGCTCCTTTACTTTGATAAAATAGGGTAGATAGCGTCGATAATATGCCACAAAACAGGGCATACCCGTTTCAATAGAAACCGTATTGATACGTGTACACTCTTCATAGCTATTGGCCATTGGTTTTTCTATGTACACAGGTTTACCTGCTTTCATAGCCATTATGGCATAAGTAGCATGTGAGGAGGGTGGAGTAGCTATATAGATAGCATTAACATCAGGGTCGTTAATCAGCTCCACTGGGTCGCTATACCATTTGGGTATATTGTGTTTAAGGGCGTATTGTTTCGCATTCTCAGCGTGTCTGCTGGTCACAGCAACAACAGTAGAGCCCTCTACTTTACTAAAAGCCGGTCCACTCTTTTTCTCCGTTACTTTACCACACCCAATAAATCCCCACTTAACAGTCTCTAATTTCATAACTTTTTCCTATCTATTAAACTTCGCAAAGTTATGAATTTTTATCAAAAGAAACGTGACATACTGCAATAATTTGCAACGCTAGCGTCTAACTATTGATATTCTCTCAGCAGCGATTTATACTTACGTGTCGTTTTAAAATGGTCTATCCACTTGTTTAACGTGTCCAGTAGTTGATAGGATTCTTTATTGACCCCCCAAGCAATCAGTTGTGTAAAACCGATAGGGATAGAGATATCTAGATTCTCTAGTTGTGCCTTATTCCTTTTTGCAATGGCTTCGCTGCAGATAGCATAATCAATGTCTCCATGTGCAACCATGGCCATGAGCTGCTCCTCTCCATAGTGCGCAATCTCTAGGGTATAGATGGTGTCTGCTATCTCTTGACAGAGATGCTTGATGCGCATAATAGCCGGTGAATTCTTAATGGTATAGATCGTTTTTCCTCCTAGTTGTAGTGGACTTTTTATAAAGGCACTATCCTCTGCAGATGGTTTTCTTTGTATGAGTAGCTGCTTACTGAGAAGGAGTGGGTGGGTTAGTGCAATTTGCTGTTTACTCCTATTGGTGATTGGTATATTGGCAGCCATGATATCGTAGTTGCCCTTAAGTAACTCCTCTTTCTGTTTGTTATAGCTCACAAAAGGTGTAAAATTCACCTCCAATTGGTAAGCATCTGCAAAATGCTGGAGTAGCTCGTAGTATAATCCAGCGGTGTCCTCTTTTTCTACATAGAAGTTTAGTGCATTATATGCTGTAGCTACGCGTAGCACCCCCTCTTCTTCGATGGTTGCAAAATCACGAATTGCTATAGGTGCCTTGCTCTTTTTGCAAGAAGTACAACTCAACAGGGTATTCATACCGAGTACAATTCCTAGCAATAAGGTGGCGTGTCGTAAGCTTCTATGCATGATACGTATGGTTTAATCAAAAAAGTTCCACGAAAGTCCAAACTTAAACATGCGCGGATTAATGGGATTATGAGGGACTAAGAAAGAGTTTAAATTGCCCGATCCTGCATTTACATGATAAAACATAACATAGAAACGTGTTCTTTTTAGGTGGAGATTGGCATATAAGTTTACCAATGGATAATTGCCAATTTCAATTCTGTTTTTAGTGTCTTGCAGGCTATATTGTTGTAGAGATGGCGAGTAGTTAGGTGCGTAATATTTGGAGAAATAGCGCACATCCACACCCAGTTCCAAGCTCAATACCTTTTTAGATAGTTTGGTACTAATATATAGATTGTGGTATAAGTTTATCTTAGGTAGTGGAATAATGGTCTGGTTGCTCGATGTTTGGTAGGTTACACTATTGTCTAAATGTAAGATTCCAAATTTAAAATTTTTCTTTAGTGTGGCCGAGAATACCTGAATGTTTTCCGCTGCTTGTTTTACAGAGACCTCTTTTAAATAGCTTGTATTTTCTCCCACCACATAGGCCTGATCTGTGTTTGCGAAATAGGTGTAGTCGGTAATATTTTCTACTCCAACTTTTACTAATGCATCTCCCTTGTCGTACGATAAAGTACCATCAATGCGTACTCTCGATTCATTAGACAGATCATTATTGTTCCACCAGCTATTGTTGGAGTGATAGTGTCTAAAATAGAAACCTGCTTTTTTATGTGAGATAGAACTATGTGCCAATAGTTGCAGCTCTTTTTTGAACAATTTGAAGTTGATGTCCATATTTGCATCTAGCTCCACTTGACCTTGGTCTTCTCCTAGTATAGCAAATTCTCCCGTCACATTGTAGTGTAAGAAGTTGCCCTTTTGTTTAGATAAAGTACCACCAATAGATACCACATTCTCATTGTAATGCTGTTGAAAAGTGTTTGTACTGCTCTCTAACGTGTCTATTAAGGAAAAGGAGCGCGCCTCGTGTGTGATGAATGCAGACAGAGCAGCTTTAGCCCATTTACTAAATCCCTCGTGCGTTGTGATGGCAAAGGTGTTTTTTAGCGAGACATATTTAGTGAAACTCGTACTGTCGCCGGGTAGATAGTTATTGGCAAAGAAGCTATTGGCCGGGTCGTAAGAAATCAATGTCTTGTCGTAGCGAGAGAGCTTGAATGTATGTATAAAGCTAGTGATTGGCACAAACAGTTGTTCTTTACTCTCCTCTCCCTCCTTATTTTGTACAACGGTCTCTTTTTTTACACCCAAGTTGTAGCGATGGGTAAGAAAGAAATCGAACCCTTTAGTGGCATTCCATGTATCTCCCAATCGCGTAGGAATATCAGAGGGTAGGTAACTCTTTTTTCCTTCGCTAATGCCAATAGGGTCGGTGATGTATAAATCATTTTCTATCCCTCCATTTTCCGCTATTTTTAACTTGTTGTAGTTAAAAGTGGCGTGTAGATCATAATGATCTGAAGTATAACTTGTAAAGAAAGTTGTGTTGAATAGAGCCGTTGATTGACTCTCATATAATCCTCTACCATAGAGGTAGTCAAAGACAAATCCTACTCCCAGTTTCTTGTTTACATTTACCGCGAAGATAGCTTTAAAGCGCTCCTCTCCATCTGTTTTACTTCCAGCGGAGTTATAGGTAATATTAGTAAAAGGCGATTTGGTATTGACATACATAATCTGGTCTACATCTTTTACAAACTGTGAGAGAGGATTAAGAAAAATAAATTGGGTCCTTCCCGTTCGGTTAAAGAAAAGTCTCGATTTTCGGGGAGAACCCAAGTTTCCTAAATAGTTGTATTCGCCATCTAATCCACCGGGTAAATTACTGTTTTGAAAATGATGAAAGATTGTATCTACCTCCATGGCCTTTTTCATGCCATAACGTTGGTCCACCCTCCACATCCGTAATTCTACAGGAATGGTATTAACATCTATCTCCTGGTTTAGAGAATCGGTTCTGTTATTGCCAGATCTACCCTCCTCATCCATAGGGTTT
>JAQWAN010000116.1 GCA_028707655.1 Bacteroidaceae bacterium | reverse complement strand
CCTGTACGCGAATGGTTATATCAAACCCCAGAACAGATCTTGATTAAAGCCTCTAATGGTGCTTCCGATTTTGGAAATAAATTTGGACAACCACTCATCTGTGGTTCTGTACTCACCTTTGAACATCAAGAGAAAGAGGTGCTTTATGGTTACGATAAAGTAATTATGCTAGCTGGAGGTATCGGTTATGGCACACAACGAGATTGTTTAAAAGGCCATCCCGAGAAGGGAAATAAAGTGGTAGTGATAGGTGGCGATAACTATCGTATCGGACTAGGTGGCGGTTCTGTCTCCTCTGTAGATACGGGTCGCTACTCCTCTGGCATTGAACTAAATGCTGTTCAGCGTGCTAATGCAGAGATGCAAAAACGTGCCAATAATGTTATCCGCGCCCTTTGCGAAGAGGAAAACAATCCAATCGTTTCTATCCATGATCATGGTTCTGCTGGACATGTTAACTGTCTTTCCGAATTAATAGAGGAGTCAGGTGGTCTTATCCATATGGACAAACTGCCAATTGGTGACCCAACCCTTTCGGCTAAAGAGATTATAGCCAACGAGTCGCAAGAACGTATGGGACTAGTTATCAAAGAGGAATCGTTAGAACATGTAAAACAGATAGCAGAACGCGAACGAGCTCCTATGTATGTTGTAGGCGAAGCAACCGATGATGGCCGTTTTACTTTTGAACAAGCAGATGGCATTCGTCCTTTTGATTTAGCCATAGACCAGATGTTTGGCTCATCTCCCACTACCTATATGATTGACAGCACTGTGAAACATCAATATAGCAATGTCAGCTATGATGTGGCACACGTAAACGAATATGTACAACGTGTTCTCCAATTAGAAGCAGTAGCCTGTAAAGATTGGTTAACCAATAAGGTAGACCGATCGGTTACCGGAAAAGTAGCGCGTCAACAGTGTCAAGGAGAATTACAATTGCCTCTTAGCGACTGTGGTGTTGTAGCACTCGATTACAAAGGAGTAAAGGGCATTGCTACCTCGCTCGGCCATGCGCCTCAAGCAGCATTAGCTAACCCAAGAGCAGGATCGGTTTTATCCGTTGCAGAAGCATTAACCAATCTTGTTTGGGCACCATTAGCAGAGGGAATGAAAAGCATCTCCTTATCAGCCAACTGGATGTGGCCTTGCCGCTCTCAAGCAGGCGAAGATGCCCGTTTATATGAAGCTGTAGAAGCCTTATCCGATTTCTGTTGTGCACTAGCGATAAATGTACCTACTGGCAAAGATTCCTTGTCGATGACACAAAAATATCCTAACAACGAAAAAGTGATTAGTCCAGGAACAGTTATTGTTTCTGCAGGTGGAGAGGTATCCGACGTTAAGAAGGTGGTATCTCCCGTTATGGTTAACGATAAAAAAAGCACCTTCTACCACATCGACTTTAGTTTTGATCAACTTCGCCTAGGTGGCTCTGCTTTTGCACAATCGCATAATCATATTGGAAGCGATGTTCCTACCATTCAAAACCCCGACTATTTTAAAGATGCATTTATGGCTATTCAAACCGCTATTAACAATGGATGGATACTTGCAGGACATGATATCTCGGCTGGAGGACTTATCACTACACTCCTAGAGATGTGTTTTGCTAACAACGAAGGCGGAATGCAACTTTCACTCGATAGAATGAAAGAAACAGATATCGTCAAACTCTTATTTGCAGAAAATCCTGGAGTAGTGGTTCAGGTAAGCAAGAAGTATAAACACGACTTTAAAGAGCTACTAGACGAAGCAGGTGTAAGCTATGTGAAACTAGGTTCACCTACGGATGAACGACATATCCTACTGACAAAAGAGGAGGCCACTTATCAATTTGGGATTGATTATCTACGCGATATCTGGTACACTAGCTCCTATCTACTCGACCGTAAACAGAGCAAAAACGGTTGTGCTAAACAACGTTTTGAGAACTACAAACAGCAACCCATTGAGTTTACATTGCCTAAACATTTTACTGGTAAGCTTTCCGATTATGGACTATCTGCAGACCGCGAAACAACAAGTGGCGTAAAAGCAGCTATAATCCGTGCTAAAGGAACAAATGGTGAACGAGAAATGGCTTACGCACTTTACTTAGCAGGATTTGATGTAAAAGATGTTACCATGACCGACTTAAGTAGTGGACGTGAAACACTCAACGACATCCAGATGATTGTGTTCTGTGGTGGTTTCTCTAACTCAGATGTGCTGGGCTCTGCCAAAGGATGGGCCGGTAGTTTCCTATTCAATGAACAAGCAAAATCGGCACTCGATCGTTTTTACGCACGTCAAGACACCCTCTCTCTAGGTATCTGTAATGGTTGCCAGCTCATGATAGAGCTAGGACTTATCCATCCAACACATACCAAAAAGAGTAAGATGCTACACAACGACTCGCATAAATTTGAATCCGCCTATGTTGGAGTAACCATCCCGACCAATAGAAGTGTACTGTTTGGTTCGCTAAGCGGTAGTCGATTAGGTATATGGGTAGCACATGGCGAAGGTAAATTTGCACTACCCTATCCTGCTACCGATTATAATATTGTAGCAGAATATTCCTACAGTGATTATCCAGGTAATCCTAATGGATCAGATTACAACACAGCAGCCCTTTGTAGCGATGATGGTAGACATGTAGCGATGATGCCTCATCTTGAACGCAGTATCTTCCCTTGGCAAAATGCTTATTATCCAAGCAAACATCAACAAGATGAAGTAACACCATGGATAGAAGCTTTTGTTAATGCAAGAAAGTGGATAGAACAGACCAAAGAGAAATAAACAAACCTCTTTTTCCAAACTAGCGGGTATACCATTTTAGTATACCCGTTTTTTTTATACGCAGTAAAACAGCTCTTTCCTCTTTTTTACGGCCAAACAGATAGTGTTATTTTATATAAAAATAGACTATTTATGTTTCTTTTTTAAAACTTTATTTTCTACCTTTGGGATTATGGAGATAGATATAAAAGATTAATCTATGAAATATAACATGCAAAAAAACAAGTGCCTCCTCTGGTTTATACTATTAATTGCCTGTTTTTCAAATCATTGCAAAGGGGAAACCATTACAACACTCACACATAGCAAAGGTTATGCAACAAGACAAGATTTAAACAATTGGAGAGCTGTAGGAACAAAACACAAAACCTATTATCTATTGTGTAAAGGCGCTTATCTGGAAAGTCCAACAATAGACTTTGCCAATTACACACAACTAACCATCAAAATAAAGGCTGGTACCTACTACGGTAGTAGCAACAATAGTAATTACATACGGATTAGCTGGCGGAGTGGCAGCGAGTGCAAAGAGATAGCCCATCTCTTACCCACTAGCAATAATGACGATTTAATTCGACTCACCATCGATACCAACCAAGAGCCTATGCAACCAGGTAAGATACGTATAGAAGCTCCCTTTTCTGAAAAGAGTATAGGTTGCCGAATCTATTCATTTCTTCTAAGTGGTACAGATGTAGAATTAATAGATAGCGCCATTCCACCCGCCATAAGCCCTAGCAGCTGTAATTTTACAGATTCACAAAAAATTACCATAAGTAGTAAAAGCCATCATACCATCTACTTCACGCTAGACAATACCCCGCCCACTTCCGCCTCAACACGCTACCAAGCCCCCTTTACCATCGATACTACCACAACGGTAAAAGCGGTTACCTACAACCCTACACAGAACAAAAGTAGTTGTGTTACAGAAACTTATACACTAAAGAAAGAACCCAACGTGCATTTTGAACACGACACCATTATTACATCGGTGGGAAAGGTTATCCAAAACAAGCAAACACTATATTATAAAGGTAATACACGCGCCATAACATGGAGCAGTAGTAACGACAGCATAGCGAAATTAAAAAACGGACAATTAAAAGCTGCTGCAAAAGGAAGCTGCACAATCACCGCAAACGTATCTGCTTGCCAAGAGTACAAAACAGGTAGTGCTAATTATCATCTTACTGTAAAAGAGAAGCCTAGCAAAGACAGTACCAATAATGTGACTATCTTTTCGGAAGATTTTGAACAATACGCCAACCAATATACCCCCTATCTTACTGCCCCAATGGAGAATTGGGAAACACCTACAAAAGCAAACCGCGTTTACGGCGTACACCATTGTATAGAATTAGGAATAGCCGATGAGCCGGGTAATATCTGCAGTAAACCCCTCAGTAGATCGGGAAAAGCGATTTTAACCTTTAGAGCAGCAGCTTGGGATTATAGTAAAGAAAAAACAAAGCTCACACTGGTCATTCACCAAAGTAATGGAAAAGAGGAGTATACCTTTTCACTGCCCAAAACAAAGGAACAATATAGTGAAGCACTTCGCCAATCGCTCAACAGTTACAAAGTAGAACTGGATGGATTAATAGCTAACAAAAGTTATTTACAATTTAAGGGTACAACAAAATATAATCGATTCTTTCTAAGCGATATTTACGTGGTAGCTTCTACTAAACATAGCAAAGATGGCTACACCCTACATGGCTTTTGGGAACAGGAGGATTTAAACACAGCGTTAAGAGATACAGACCAAGAACTAACCAGTATCGATTGTACAGATGTAGAGTTTGACCCAAGCTGTGAAGAGCTACAACTACCCAACAACATCAATCCCAACTGTTTAATCTACACAAAAGAGGGACATCATTTTCATCAAAACGAAATCCACCCTAACACAAACGGCAGATACAGCTGTGAGAAAATGGTGCTTACCGATAAAGCATCCTTTAGCTGTACAGACTCTATCGAAACAAAAAAAGGGGTATACCATCGTCATTTTGGTAAGCATCCTAGCGGTTGGTATTCTCTCTATCTTCCCTTCTCTCTATCGCAAGCAGAACTAAAAGCGGCAGGATTTACGCACGTAGAAAGATGTAAAAGAATAGATAGCGAAGAGAAACGGTTACTCTTTGAAGCCGTAACAGCCACCAAAGCGAACACACCCTATCTTGTAACGTTTGATAAGCCCACTGGCACAATAACGGATGCAGATACTATATCTTTTACGTTTGAGGAACAAATACTAAACAGCACTACTCTAGAGACAGCAGCATTTAAGGGAACCTATAGCAATCTATACAATGGAGAATTAGCTGGAAAATATGTATTAAATGCAACTGGAGATGCTCTTCAGTTATGTACAGATAAAGTAAAATTATCTGCTTTTCGCGCCTACTTAGATGTAGGAGAAGAGAAAGAAACGGCAACCAACGCCTCAGCATATAAAATTGTACATACAACAACAACCAGCTCCATAACCACTTGCCCCAAAGAGCAGCTAAAGATAGAGGTTATTAACCACCGCCTCAACATCACCACCCCAAAGCCCTATATGCTGTATATCTACAATTTAAGTGGACTAGTGGTGTATCAAAAACAACTACTCCAAGGAACAACTGAAGTTCATCTACAACAGCCAGGTATCTATTTTATTCATCATCAAAAAATAACACTATTTTAAAATGAAAAAGATAATATATCATAAGCCAAACGTTAAGATTATCCAATTAAAAGAGGAAAAACCAATAGCTAGCAGTAAAGGATTAGAATTAGAAGACACCCCTAGTGACGAGAGTCCAGACAGGTCACCACATCAACTGTGGAGAGACACGCAGTAGTAGATTTTATCGAGATCCATAAGAAACAGAAAAGGTTCTCTTCTATCTTAGAGAAACAACGCACAAAAGCATTGTAACTTAAGTTTGGATAAGGTTTCTCGCGTAGCATTCTATCCTATAGGAATTACTCACAAGAGACCTTGCAAGGCAGAACAGCCCAAAATGTAGAGCCTTTATCTGGCATTGAATCTACACCAATAGAACCATTAACACTCTTTACTATAGCTTTACAGATAGATAGTCCAAGTCCTGTGCCCTGGGTAAAGGTGTCCAACTTTTCAAATCGTTCAAATACGTTTTTCTTGTTTTCTGGTGTAATACCAATCCCTGTATCCGAGCAATACAAACAGACGCTATGTACAGAAACAGTAAAACCAATTGTGATAGACCCTTTAGCAGTGAACTTGATGGCATTATTAATAAAGTTAGTCAAGATTTGTATCAGGCGTACACGGTCCATTTCAACGGTACATCTCTGTGGTAATTCATCACAACAAAACAGTACACCCTCTATCATTTTTGGTTGATACATGCTCTCTATCTCTCTATACACCGATGTTAGATCAAACGTGGTGAGTTTAAGATCGGAGTAGCCCGCCTCTATTTTGGATAGATCGAGGATGTCATTTATTAAACAGAGCAACAGCTTATTGTTTTCTGCAATAATCTTAGCATAACTCGCCTTGGTCTGCGAGTCGGTAGTAGACACAATTAAGTCGGAAAATCCAACAATAGCATTTAAGGGCGTTCTAATTTCGTGACTCATATTAGCTAAAAAGGCCGTCTTTAACTTATCACTTCTTTCCGCTTTCTCCTTCGATTTTTGCAGTTCATGAAGCATCAATGTATGTTCCGTGTCATCTATCCGGCAGCCAATATACCTAGAAACAGTACCACTACTATCTCTTGAAAAAGGCATACCAATAAACCGACCAAAATGCCATTGATTATTTCTAGGACGTTTGTAATGAATCTTAAACTCAAACGATACATCTTGTCGATTTGCCATCACGGAAAAGGCACGTTCCATCTCTTTTTGGCAGTCA
>JAQWAN010000115.1 GCA_028707655.1 Bacteroidaceae bacterium | reverse complement strand
TGTCGCAAGGTAGACTAGAGGCACTTATTAATTTTCAAACAGTAGTGGCCGACTTAACTGGTCTGACTCTAGCTAACTGTTCTCTCTTAGATGAATCGACTGCTGCTGCCGAAGCAGCAACCATGATGTTTGCCTTACGCAGCAGAGAACAGAAAAAGAACAAAGCAACCACTCTTTTTGTAGACGAACGTATCTTTCCACAAACACTGGCCGTGCTACAAACACGTGCCATGCCACAAGGCATTCAACTAGAGATAGGCAGATACGAAGAGGTAGAACTCACCACGCAACATTTTGGATGTATCGTACAATTTCCAAATGCGGAGGGAGAGGTCATCGATTATTCTCGGTTTGTAGCCACAGCTCATGAGAAAGAGTGTAAGGTAGCAGTTATTGCCGATCTATTAAGTCTTACACTACTCACCCCTCCAGGCGATTGGGATGCAGATATTGCAGTAGGAAGCACACAGCGGTTTGGTATTCCGATGTATTATGGAGGACCATCAGCGGGCTATTTTGCTACACGCAATGAGTTCAAAAGAAATATCCCCGGACGCATCATTGGCAAATCGAAAGATAAATATGGACACGAATGTTTTCGCCTAGCACTACAAACGCGAGAGCAACATATCAAACGAGAAAAAGCTACATCTAACATCTGTACAGCACAAGCTCTATTAGCCACCATGGCAGGGTTCTATGCAGCATACCATGGCCCTGAGGGCTTAACACAAATCGCACAGCGCATACATAGCGTAACCTGCTATCTAAAAGAAACGCTGCGAGCATATGGATACATCCTACGCACACATCGTTTTTTTGATACACTCCGCATCGAACTGCCCAGCACCGTAGATAGAAAACAACTCGAAGCGATAGCACTCAGAGAGCGTGTCAATCTTTATTATGGCAAAGATGGATTGGTAGGCTTTTCTATCAATGAGTCCACAATGGTAGAGCAGATTAATCAACTCGTTTCTATTTTTGCGGAAGCAATAGGAAAAGAGGCGCAAAAAATAACGGAATTACCCTACAAAGATAAACTTCCAGCAGCATTAAGACGCGACTCAACCTTCTTAACGCATCAGGTGTTTAACTCCTATCATACAGAGACAGAGATGATGCGCTATATGAAACGTTTAGAGCGTAAAGATATCTCATTAGCACACTCCATGATTGCCTTGGGGTCGTGTACCATGAAACTCAACGCAGCGGCTGAGGTCATAACACTCAGCATGCCACAGCTCATGAACCTACACCCCTTTGCCCCTATCGAACAGGCTAAAGGAACACGCCGATTGATAGAGGAGCTCTGCCATTTACTAGCAACAATTACAGGGTTTACAGGAGTTACCCTGCAACCAAACTCGGGCGCAGCTGGTGAATATACAGGGCTACGTATGATACGTGCCTATCAAGAGCGTATAGGAGAAGCACAACGTCACATCGTACTAATCCCCTCCTCTGCACATGGCACCAATCCAGCTTCGGCACACCAAGCGGGTTATGATATTGTTATTTGTAAATGCGATGAGGGAGGCAATGTGGATGTAACCGATCTACGCAACAAAGCGGAGCAATACAAAGAGGAGCTCGCAGCACTCATGATTACCTATCCCTCTACACATGGTATTTTTGAGACAGAGATCCGGGAAATATGTAACATCATTCACCAGAATGGTGGACAGGTCTATATGGATGGCGCTAATATGAATGGACAGGTGGGACTCACCAATCCAGGTACCATTGGAGCCGATGTCTGTCACCTAAACTTGCACAAAACATTTGCTATTCCCCATGGTGGTGGCGGACCAGGTGTAGGTGCGGTTGGAGTAGCAGCACATCTAGTAGATCAGCTCCCGCAACATCCCTTCTTTGGCAGTACTAAAAACACCGTTGCATCCGCACCCTTTGGTAGTGCTGGCGTGTTACCGGTGACCTATGGCTATATCCGTATGTTGGGCGAAAAAGGTCTACGACAATGCACCGAGACAGCCATCTTAAGTGCTAATTATTTAGCTGCCTCGCTACAAGACACCTATGGTGTGGTGTATAGAGGTGCCAATGGCTATGTGGGACACGAAATGATTTTAGAGTGTAGAAAGCTACATGAGCAGACCGGTATTAGCGAGAATGATATCTCCAAACGTTTAATGGATTATGGTTATCATGCACCAACCCTCTCGTTCCCCGTTCATGGCACCCTGATGATTGAGCCTACAGAGAGTGAGAGCTTAGCGGAGTTAGACAACTTTATAACCACCATGCAAACCATTTATCAAGAGATAGAAGAGGTAGCAACAGGAAAAGCCGATCAAGCGGATAATGTGCTTATCAATGCACCACACCCCGAATATGAAGCTGTGGCAGATGAATGGAAACATAGTTACAGTCGACAGAAAGCGGTCTACCCTATTGAAAGTGTACGTGCAAATAAGTTTTGGGTAAACATCGCTCGTGTAGACAACACGTTGGGCGACCGAAATTTATTAGCTACACGCTATGGTTCCATAGATTAGCTAACAGACTTTCCTAAAAAGAAAAAGATGCTGCGCTGTAAGAACAACAGCGCAGCATCTTTTTTTATCCTAATTGCAGTCGCAACCAATGCTATACTACGTCTATATCTTCTTGGCAACAATAATATCTCGCTTAATAGAGCGGTCTACCATATGTTCGAATCCATCGTAAGGCGCACTATGCAGCACACCATAGCCATTCTGCTCAAAAAGAGTAGCTAGTTCCATTCTAGAGACCAAGAAAGAGTTCCAAGCCAAGACAATACATCCCCCTTTTTTTAACACCTTCTTCCATCCCGCTAAACAATCGGTGATTAGCGCCGAGGGGTTTCTTGTTTTCGACTTACCCGTTTTTTTACCACCATTACCATGAAAAATGCCATAGGGCAAATCGCCTACAATCAAATGAAACTGTTCCGATTTAAAATAGCGAGCCGCCTCTTTGGTATCGCCACAGACAAGTCCAAGCTTTTTGGCAGTAGAGGGTTGTGCGGCCTCTATTTTGTTTTTTGCATACTGAAAATGTTCCATATATGTAGCATCCGACCTACTACTACCTGCCACCTGTTTCTTCTCCTGTTTATGTTTAATCTTTTCCGTTTGTAGGTACTGCTTAAAGAAAAGAGCAGACTCGTGTGCCGATTTAGGGTCGAGCTCAATGCCATACGAGGAAAAACCATACACAGAAGCGGCATAGAGTGTGGTCCCCCTACCCGCCACAGGGTCGAGCAAAGTGATGGGATCAGAAAAACTAAAATTACTGGAGAGGAGTGCCACATTAATCATCATCTTTGTAAAAAGCTCATTGGTTTTACCCGGATATTTCAATAAAGAGCTGATTTTGGCATCTAGGTATTCATAGGCCACTCTATCTAAAGGTAATAGCATCTCCCTATCCTCCACTTTTTTCAATTCAAAGAGAACAAAGACAAAAGAGAGGCGATGAAGAATAGCAAAATCATCGGACGATAGTGCGTGTTCTGCGGTAAAAGAAAGATATCGAACCCCCTTTAAAAGAACGATGTCTAAATTGGTACAAACCACCGAGAATCGTTCTACCGCTAAATGCAGTTCCGACAAGGCCAATCTATCTGCCAGATTATAATAGACCCTATTGTGGCCAGGATATTGTAAAATCAAATATTGTTTCATAAGTGGGGAAATCATTTGGAGGATAATACGACCAACATAGGACCTATCATTTTTCTATTTTGGGGCAAAAGTAGTAAAAACTTCTTTAGCAGACAAATGCCACTACGCTTGTGCAGCAGCTATCCAAGGGAGGAGGGAATATCTTTTTGGAAAGGCGAGAGCAGCTTTACCTAACCATTTGTTATCCCCTTTTTAGGGGTGCCAAAATAGATCTATTTCTGCCGCCAAGAACAGGTATATTTGCACAAAAATGGTGCTATCTTTTTAGGTAAATATACCTATAAATTGGGGGGAATAAAAGCTATGTTTGGTTGTCTTTCTACCTATCTTTGGCTTTACACCTATCTGCAACTAATTTTGAACTATCTTTTTGTTCTAAAGCTCCTACTCAAATCGGATAGAGGTGGCAGGTCTGATTTTGGCAATTAAAAAAGAGGGTGCAACCAAGATAGAGACCGTTACAACAAACACAATCAGATTAATCAGTAGCCACAGACCAGCGTCAAAGAGGAGTGGTACACTGTCCACATAATAGACCGAAGGGTCTAGAGAGAGCAGATGGAACCTACTTTGCACAAAGTAAAAAAGCAAAGCCAAGAAATTACCAATCAACAACCCCCTGGTAATGAGATAAACAGAAAACTCTAAAAAGATACGTTGTATAAACCAATCGGTAGCACCCAATGCCTTCAGCACCCCAATCATCTGCGTACGTTCAAGTATCAAGATTAACAAACCAGAGACCATTGTAAATCCGGAGACCCCCATCATCAAGATTAAGATAATGACCACATTATTATCCAACAGATCGAGCCATGCAAACAGCTGCGGGTATAGGTCGTATAGTGTCTGGGTATAATAGGTGCTACCATATGGATCCTCTCTGCCATCTATCTTATCGGAAAGAGCAGTAGCCACTACGGGTAATTGCTCCATATCTGCAACAAACAGTTCTATACCTGTCACCTGATTGGCTTTCCATTTATTTAAACGCGTAGCGGTATAGATATCACCCAAGATAAACAATTTATCAAATTCAGAGAAATTGGTGGCATAGATACCCGTCACAGTGAAACGACGCGCACGGATATCACTCCCCACGTAATAGGTGTTAATCTTATCGCCACAGGCTAGATGCAAATCTTTAGCTATCCTACTTGAGATCAACACCTCGTTAGAAGCTTTGTTGTCCGAAAAATGAGGTAACCTTCCCTCGCGTAAGTGTTTGGTTAGATAAGTCACATCGTACTCCTGTCCAACGCCCTTAAAGACAATACCCTGAAAATCTTCCTTTGTCTTAATAATACCCGGTTTGAGCGAATAGCGTTGCACCGTGGTTACCCCCTCAATCTGTTGCAATTGGCTACGTAGAGAGTCGTTTACATAGATAGGGGTGGTTTCAAACGATCGATTGGCATCAAAATTGGCCACCTGTAAAGGTGCACCAAAGCCCGCTATGGTAGCTCTGATCTGCGCTTTAAATCCCATAACAATAAAAAGGGCTAACAGCATAACCAACAGACCAATGGCAACGCCCCACATAGCAATAAACATAGAGGGTTTTGAAACCAGTTGTTTATTCTTCTGGTTTTGAAACATTCGCTTAGCTATGAAAGATGTAATCATTTTTGAGGGTTCTTGTTGAGGGTCTATCTGTTATAGGAACAAAGATAGGTGATATAAGAAGTATTGGCAATAGTTTCATTATATATTTCTAAAAAAGGAGGACGATGAGACATCTATCCAAGCCAATAAAGCGGATATTTTATGATTTTTCATTCTTTTCATAAGAGTTATTCTTCTATCTCGCAACATTTAAGTAACTTTGTTTTAGGGTGCGCTAGCAATACAAGCTTACGCTTTAATAAAAGGGTATTTTGCAGCTCATTTATAAGTCAGAAATAATCTGTTTATTGAAGAGAAAATATGAAGAAAGTTGTACAAGTAATCACTCTAGTATTTGCATTATGTACCTTTACGAATGCACAAACAAAACAGGTAGTTGTTAAGTTCATAGAGACAACCGATATACATGGTAGCTTTTTCCCCACCAATTTTAATACGGGTAAGCATGTTAATGGTAGTTTAGCATGCATCCAATCTTTTGTACAAGAACAACGCAAAACATATGGTAAGAATCTCCTCTTACTAGACAATGGAGATATCCTACAGGGCCAACCCACTGTCTATTGGTCCAATTACATTGATACCCTCCGCCCTAATCTTGCGGCACGCATAATGAATTATATGCAATACGATGTGGCAACCATAGGCAATCATGATATAGAAACAGGACATAAGGTATACGATAAATGGGCACAAGAGTGTAATTTCCCTATCCTATTGGCTAATGGTGTACAGACCTCCACCCAAAAAGCCTATTTTCCACCCTATAAGATTTTTGAAAGAGAGGGCGTAAGAATTGTAGTACTCGGTATGCTAACCCCTGCTATCCCGGCTTGGCTGCCAGAAGATTTATGGAGTGATATTCACTTTGAAGATATGGTGAAATCTGCTAAGAAATGGGTGACCTATCTACAAGAAGTGGAACAGCCCGATTTTATTGTTGGTTTGTTTCACTCTGGTCTGTCCAATGGTATCCAAACCAAACAATATACTGAAAATGCTTCAAAAGCTGTTGCGGAAAAGGTGCCAGGATTTGATGTTGTTTTTTTTGGACACGACCATCAACTCTTTTGCCAAGAAACAACAAGCAAACAAAACAAGAAGGTCTGGCTAGTCAACCCTGCCAACAACGGATTATATGTGGGAGAGGTTACAGCTACCTTTACACTAAAGGATAAAAAGGTCACCGCTAAAAAGGTAACAGCACAACTCGTTAGCATGAAGAGTTATTCAGCTGAGAAGCGCTACATGAAGACTTTTGCACCCGATTTGGACCGTATAACGGCGTTCATAACAGAGCCTATTGGTTTCTTTGCAACAGCACTAAGCACCGATAATTGTTTATTTGGCCCCTGCTCACTTGTTAAATTCATTCACCAAGTACAACTAGCCCTTTCTGGAGCAGAGATATCTCTTACAG
>JAQWAN010000114.1 GCA_028707655.1 Bacteroidaceae bacterium | reverse complement strand
TGCAAACACTCTTTAGAAATCCACTTGCTGGCCCAGATGTGCTAGGAGTAACCTCAGGAGCAGGACTAGGAGTAGCCATTCTGACACTAGGTACTGGTATTCTTCCCTCCTATTTTTTAAGTAGTTGGGGACTTATCAGCGCAGCCATTATAGGTGCCACACTTGTACTATTCCTCGTCATCATAGTATCTTTTAAAATAAAACAAACCGTATCACTACTTATAATAGGTATGATGTTTGGCTATTTTGCAGGGTCTATTGTCAGCATCTTACAAAATTATAGTAACCCAGACACGCTCAAACTATTTATACACTGGACCTTTGGAAGCCTTAGTTCGGTCAGTTGGGAACAACTAAAAATAATGGCAATAGCCATCTTTACGGGATTAACCATCAGTATTCTCCTTCAAAAAAGACTAGATGCACTACTGCTAGGCGATAACTATGCCACTACCCTAGGACTATCCATCTTCCAAACACGTATCTTAATTATCCTTGCAACAGCACTCCTAGCAGGTACCTCAACCGCCTTTACAGGTCCTATCGGATTTGTAGGCATCACCATACCTCACATTGCCAGAGGATTATTTAGAACCAACAAACATCATCTACTACTCCCCGCCTCTTTCCTTTGTGGAGCCATCTTAATGCTCATCTGCGATCTACTATCCCAAGTAATCACCACACAAGGAAGTTTACCAATCAACGCAATCACCGCATTCTTTGGCGCCCCACTAATTATTTACATTATGATAAGAAATATTAATATCGGTTAATATTTCGATATAATCGCTAAAATAAGGTTCCGTTTATTAATTTATCGCTACTATTGTAGTTGTTAATTTTCACAAAAAAGAATTTCAGGAATCTTAAACTAATTTATTATGAAAAAAAAACTACTTGTACTATTTGTACTCTTAGGTCCATTTCTACATGCACAGAATGTGACCTGCTTATCGAGAACTAAAGTAAATAGTACAGAAACAGGCGGAGCTTACCATCCCACAGTAAGTCCAACAGGCGATTATTTACTCATTACGGGCGACAATTATGCAGGATTAAAGAAATACGATCTTGCCACAAAAGAGGTAACCCAGCTCACAAAAACAGCAAATGCTGGTTATGAGCCAAAATTCACAAAAGACGGACAGAGCATTATTTACCGTAAAGCAACGTTAAATGATCGTCATCTAAGAAGTGTTAGTCTTGAACAGATGAACATCAAAGATGGTTCAAAGAAAGAGATCATGAAAGCGAGTAGAGATTTTAGCGATTTCACCCTACAAAACGATATCGTTTATATGGCAAAAGCTAACAAAGTAGCTGCTCAAAAAACCACTCAAAAAAAGGTGGAAAAACTAAACTATCTTATTACGATAGAAAACCAACAATTAGTACTTTATAAAGGAAGCAAGAGAGTTGTCCTTTCTCCTAATGGAAAAGATGCTAGTTACATTTGGCCATCTATCTCACCAGACAAAAAAAATATTGTATACACAGTAGCTGGAAAGGGTACTTTTGTAGCAACTATTAAAGGTAAAAATCCAGTTTCTTTAGGTCATTTAGGTGCTCCAAAATGGCTTGGAAACAATCATGTAATTGGCATGAATGATAAAGACAATGGAGACTATCTTGTTTCATCAACCATAGAAGTTGTTTCTATTGATGGTCAAAAAAGACAAGTGATTAGTGACACAGCAGAAATCTCAATGTATCCTACAGCTTCAGCTGATGGTACTAAAGTTGCTTACAACAATGTTAAAGGAGATATCTACATTCTAAAAGTATCCATCCAATAAATCCCATATTATGAAATTATACAAAAATTTACTACTTCTATGCCTACTTGCAATAGGTATAAACACCTACGCCATCGACTTGACGGGTGTAAGAATTTACATCAATCCAGGTCATGGTGGCTTTGATGGAGCCAATGATAGAAATATCCGAACTATTCCTTATGATTTAGAGGACCAAAACGGTTTTTGGGAATCGCAAAGTAATCTAGATAAAGGTCTAAAATTACGCGATTTACTAGAGGCTCAAGGAGCTACTGTTATGATGTCTAGAACATTAAACAGAGATGAAGATGACAGAAGTTTATCTGAAATTGCAGCGGAAGCTTCAGCTAACAATATGGATGCTTTTTTATCTATACATAGTAATGCTTTAGGCGTAAACAAAGGAACAAACTACCTTTTGTTTTTGATGCGTGGAACAGATGACACTCCAGATCCAGCAGAAAGCAAATTAATGGCTACAGATGCTTGGCCTTATCTATATGATAACCCACTTACCAACTGGACTTATTACAGTCTTTCTAACCCCAATATTAGAGGCGACTGGAGTTTTTATGGTTATCATTTAGGTGTTTTAAGAGACAACACTGTTCCTGGTTTTCTTAGTGAAGGAGAATTTCACGATTATCAACCAGAGACACATCGTCTGCTGAACATGGATTATAAACACTTAGAGTCTTATCGTTTTGTACGCTATTTCAAACACTATTTTGGTGCAGAACAAAGTGACAAAGGTATTATTGCAGGTGCTGTAAAAAGTAGCAACGAGATTTTTAGTCATACACAATATCTATTTAAAGCAGGTACAAACGACCAATGGAAACCTATCAACAAGGCAACCGTTGAGTTACAAAATGAAGCTGGCGACGTATTAGATACCTATGAAACAGATACATGTTACAATGGTATCTATGTTTTTTACGATTTAGCTCCTGGTAACTATAAAGTAAAGATTTCTGCAGAAGACTACATCTCAAAAACAGAAGACATAGTAGTTACAGCAGGTACAACAACTTCAATAATTACACAAATTCAAAATGTAAATGTAGAAGCTTCTAAACCAGTACCAGCAGATTATCCTGATCCAAAACAAGAAGCTGGTGCAATGGCAATGTCTCATTATAAGACAATGGAAGTTAGCGATTCAGCTACAACAGCTTTAGATAATTATACCGTACGCAAAAGCGTTTATCACAACGATACATTATTTGTACTTACAACAGATCCTAAGATTATTGCAGCTAACCCAACAACAGGAGAGGTTTACAAAGAGATTAGCATCAATGGAGTAGAAGGCGGAAGTTTACTACTTAGTGATATAGCTTTCTCATCCGATAATCATTTAGTTGCTTGTAACAAAGACACCATTTCATTCGGTGACGAAAACCGTAGCTTTAAGGTATATGTATGGGATACACTAGACAGCGACCCAACCGTTTTACTCTCTAGTAACCAACAAGGTGCTTGGTATACATCAGTAGTAGGTGAAAGTTTCGCTATTAGTGGTGCTATCTGGAGATGTAAAGTCTATACAGGTGGTGTAACAACCGGATCTAGTCACAAACTTCGTGTAATAGGTTATACAGTTGATAAAGATTTACCTGGTACAGTAGGATATAGCTACATGATTGATAACAGCTACACAGAAGAATTATGGGGTGCTAAATACACCTTCACCATGTCTCCACGTATGGAGAACACGCTGATTGTAGATGGCGAAAACATGTTACCTACAGAATACACTTTTGAATGGGCACAACCAGATCGTTCTCCATTAACTAATCATGGAACAATAGCAGAAGGTACATTATCTAAACGTGCAACAGGTGCAAGCTACTTTAAGTATGCACAACACGACTTTATGATAGCACCTAACTGCACAGAAGAGGGTACAAAAGCAACAGCTCAATTATTAGACATCACAGATGGTCTTGACAAAGCTACTATCATTTCAGACGTAATGCCTGCAGAGGGATTAGGCGAAATGGCTACTACACAAATGAGTGCAGGTGCAACAGTAAACGGATATGATATCAATTTATTCCTATTCGAACCATTCCAAGGACTTGCTTCTTACACCACTGTAACTACAGATGCTATTGCAAATATCTATGCATACGACTTAAGAATGGAAAAACAAACAGAACAATACAAGTTTAGTTTTGCTCTTAATGAAAATGCTACAGATGTAACAATTGAATTTACAGACAATAACGGTAACATTGTTGGAACATACAGTGCTGGAACAATGGACAAAGGTGCACAAGAGGTACTTGTTCCTTTCGCTTCTATCCCTTATGGTAAAGATATGAATTGGCAAGTAAAAGCTACAGCAGAGGGAACAGTTAAACCTGTTCGCATGACTGGAGACGAAACACAAGTTCAATTCTACTCTCCATATGGTGTTGTAGTAGACAACCATACAGAAAGTGATAATTTTGGACGTATCTATGTTTCTAACAGCAAAGCAGGAACCTGCGGATCTGGTAGAGTAAATGTAGACAATGGAATCTATATCTTAGACCCATTATTTGCAGATATAACCAATCAAGGTGACGTAGCTTATTCTGGAAATGTTGGCTTTAACACAGCATCCAGTTCAAGTCCTTTCCGTTTGAGTATTTCAGAAGATGGTCGTTTATTTATTAGCGACTGGAATGATGCACATGCTGGTGTATATGTTATGGATACAACAGACCCAACAAAAGATTTTAGTGATCTATTTGCTGGAGAAGGCGTAACTAGAGCTAGCAACGGAATACGTTCAAAAGATGGTGTTGAAATAGGTGGTTCAAGTGCTAGTTGTTATGTACTTGGAAACGGTGACGACACTAAATTATATGTTTTCGATGAAGATTATCAAGTAGATGAACTAGCCGGAAACATCTTACAATACAACATTGGAACAGCTACAAGTTGGAACGAAGCTCCATCTGCAATAGCATTCAACAATAAAGCAAATGGAAGCCATGAGCTTAACATGAACTCAGTTATCCTTCCTGACGGAAAAGGTGGCTGGTGGATTTCACAATATAGAAGTGCTGACGAAGCAGCTATACCATGTTTATTGCATTATAATGGAACAGAAGTTGATTACATCTCTGGTAAAGTAGATCCTACAGTAATCGAAGAATCTAGATATGGCGGTTGTGCAATCAGCGAAGACGGTACACGTATTGCTATTGCTGGTAATAACACAATCAAGATCTTAGATGTTACATACGACGAGAACAATGTTCCTCAAGTGAAACGTCTATATACTATTACACCAGCTATTGGTAGTAAAACTAATTCCTTAGCATTTGACTGCGCAGGAAACGTATATGCTGTATCTAACTCAGACGAAAGATTGGCAATGTGGGCATTACCTAAAGCAGATAATTCACATAGAACCCCTGCACAGAGAAAACAAGTTATCACCAACGAGAGCAGCGCTGTAAGCAATCTAACAGCCGTACAAGAAGGTTTTAACAACGTTAAACTTACATGGGATACAATGGGAGAATCTATCTCTTACAATGTATATGCAGATGATGTACTTCTTGCAACAACTGACACAGCAAGCTACACCGATATGGACGTAGCAGATGGTACAGTTGAATATGCAGTTAAAGTTGTTTCTGGAACGTACGAAAGTGCTCCAGCAACCGTTTCCATTGAAGTAGCCGCTTCTTGTGAAGCAGTAAGCAATCTTACAGCTACTCCTGTAGGACTAGATGCTGTAACACTTACATGGGATGCAACAGTTGTAGATGGTAAGGAAGTTTCTTATAACATCTATAAAGATGACAACTTACTAACTAATGTTACGGAGAATACATACGAAGATACTATGGTAGAATCAGGTTCACATCTATATGAAGTTACTGTTGTAGTAGGTTCTTATGAAAGTGAAGCTTCTAAAGTAACTATTTCAGTTACCTCTATCGAAGAAACAACAATAGCAGCTAAGATCTATCCTAATCCAACGAATGGACCTGCAACTATTAGTTCTAACGAAGAGATTCAACAAATTAGAATTTTCAATATGAATGGTCGTTTGGTCAACCAATTAGAAGGTTTTGGCGCAATGACACAAGATATTGATTTGAGTAACTTGCCAGCTGGCACTTACTTAGTTCAAGTAAATACCAATAAGGCAATTCGAGTAATTCGCAAATAGGTTTAAGGTTAAGTGGGGAAGAGATTATATCTCTTCCCCACTTTTTTTTTGTTCAAAAAATAGGATGGCTAGGATAAAAAAATAGCACATACAGCATCTGATAAGCTCATCTCATACACATTCCACTCCATCCAAACCTACTCTAGAATAGCTAGACGGAACCACTCAACTAGACACACCGTGATACAGAGCGATTAAGCCAATAAAAAAGGCTCGTAGCACTATTCCTAGAGATTTCACGTTGTAAGCGTTTAGACTAGCTAAAATCTCCTTTACAGCTTAATCTCCACAATTCTAATTGCACAATACTAGCTAGAACACTACTCATCTTATATCTTAGTCAACCGCTATTGGCATTCTTTCACAAGGAGAAATAAACAGCTATGTACAAGAAACAGAATGATGAAGACTAAATCGGAATAACGGGGAAAGTACATTTTATTAGATAACAGAAAGGCAGACCAAAAACGGTAGCATGGATTGCAAGCAAAAAGATCTTACTCTAGCAATTTGGCTGTACGCTTTCCAACTTCCACGAACAAGCTGGGCAACAGGGAGGAACACACCCGCAGATTTCACAGTACTACCTATAGGCAGATGCTTAACAGCTGTTTGAGAGTGGTTAAAGTAGGGAAAGTAAAAGAGACACTATATAAGGCTTGGAATAGGAGGAATCGTTCTTATAGCATAAGAGAATGCTCGAAAAAGAGAATGCCCCTAAAAAAAAGGACATAAAAAAACCCCGAAGAAGTTAATCTTCGAGGTTCTTATCAAAAATGGCGGCGACCTACTCTCCCACAGTTACGCAGTACCATCGGCGCAATCAGGCTTAACTTCTCTGTTCG
>JAQWAN010000113.1 GCA_028707655.1 Bacteroidaceae bacterium | reverse complement strand
AGCGATGCTACATTTGCTACTGCAGATATGTTGCTATGTCTGATTGAGGCTTCGAAAAAAAGACCTGAGAGGAATGGGAAAAGGGCAGATAGACCTTTTGCTGAGGAAACAAGGAAGTTTTTCCAAGCTCTAGGGGAGTTAAAAAAAGAAAATGCTACGGGCCTATGGTGGAATAGGTATGTACCCTTTTTTTACAAGCTATCTCAAACAGAACATTTTGAAACTTTTTGGCATTATATTGGAGCCTGCAAATGTGATAAAGATGCAGAGTGGCTAAACAAAAATGAGGGGAAATTTAAACGTTTCATCTCTTGGGCAAGTCAAAATAGAATAGAACAAGAATAGCGATTGTTGCTGGAGGCTAGGAGTAATAATTGCCATGTATGCGTTCTTCCTACTTCACAAATGGGGGAGCCTATATATGCGAAACTTGGATTTAAACCATATGGAAAAATAGAATCTTATAAAATCGTAAAAAGAGGAATCGCAAAAGCGATTTTCAACAAATAAAAGCGTAATTTCGGACTCGTAATCTACGTATTACTGTATTTGTATTGGGAATGGATGGTTTATGCTCAACAACGAACGAGGTGTAAGCTTAGATGAATGAACGATTGAATTAAATACCTTAAATGGAATGGCAAAAATAAAGAAATTTGGAACTTTTGGAGGGGTTTTTACCCCTTCTTTACTTACTATACTGGGTGTTATAATGTATTTGCGTTTGGGCTGGGTTATTGGTAATGCTGGTTCCCTACTAACAACGATTGGTATTATACTTATTGCACATATCGTTTCCGTATCCACTGGACTGAGTATCTCCTCTATTGCAACCGATAAAAAGGTGAAATCGGGGGGGATATATTATATCCTATCGCGTAGCTTAGGTCTTTCCATTGGTGGTGCCATTGGTATAACGCTTTATCTGGCAACGGCGCTTAGTATCTCTCTCTATCTTATTGGTTTTAGTGAGAGTGTTTTGGTTGTGTTGAAGGATACTTTGCAGATACAAGAAATAACAATAAATCACTTGCGACTGGTGGCAACGATTGCACTATTTGTGATTACTACTATTGCATATATTAGTACGAGCTTTGCCATAAAAACGCAATACCTCATTCTTTTAGCTATTGTATTGTCTTTAATCTCTGTCTTTCTAGGTACATCGGAGGGCAAGGGTTTTGACTTTTCGGACCCAAATCTGGTGAATGCACCGGGATTTGCGGTTATTTTTGGTGTGTTCTTTCCTGCTGTAACGGGATTTACCGCTGGCGTGGCTATGTCTGGAGATCTGAAAGACCCTAAGAAATCAATCCCTTGGGGCACTATGCTGTCTATCTGTGTTGGCTTAGTGGTTTACACGTGCTTGGCTGTATTTCTGTTTTATTCTATTCCAGGAGCTGAACTCCAAAACAACAATAATGCATTGGTTGAGTTTAGCTGGATGCCACAGCTTGTTATTGCTGGTATCTGGGGGGCTACGTTGTCTTCTGCTTTAGGAGGTATATTGGGTGGACCAAGAATTATGCAATCGATGTCTAACGATAAAATTACACCACATATATTCGGAAAAGGGGTAGGACCTGGAAACGAACCTAGAAATGCGCTGGTTCTCACTTTTGTTTTAGCAGAAGCTGGTATATTGATTGGAGAATTAAATGTGATTGCGGGAATTGTTGCCATGTTTTATATGGCTGCTTATATGTTTATTAATCTATCTTGTTTTTTGGAAAAATGGGCAAGCCCCGATTTTAGACCAAAATTTAAAATTCCTATTCTAATTCCTTTTATAGGAACAATCGCTATTTTGTTGTTAATGATACAGTTGAACCTGATTGCTACTTTGGCTTCGGTTTTAATAATGGGGGGCATATTTGTTCTGCTTACTAAAAAACAGCTGGAATTGAGCTCGGGTAATGTATGGTCTAGTGTATGGTCGTCAGTGGTGAAAATTGGACTTGAAAATCTAGACAAAAAACCTATAAATAAAAGGAATTGGGAGCCTAATATACTGTTGTTCAGTGGTAAAGTAGAGGCTCGACCACATCTAATTGCTTTTAGTAAAGCGGTGTCTGGTAGAGGTGGCATGATCTCCAATTTTGATCTGCTTGTTAATCCTTCTGCTACTACTTTATTCCCAAAACAGAAACAGGCACAAGAGCAGGATAAGCTAAGCGATGATATCGTTTTTTATCGGAAACAGGAGTGTAAAGATCTTTTTCTAGGAGTAGAGGCTATTGCTAGTACATATGGCTTCTCGGGAATAGAGCCTAATACAATATTAATGGGATGGGCTAGAAATACTGAAGATCCAATTGGCTTTGCTTCTATGAATGCTCGGCTAATCGATTTGGAATATAATATATTATATCTCGATTATGATAAGAAAAAGGGATTTGGCACTTACGCAAAAATTGATATCTGGTGGGAGAATATTGATAATGTTGGCGATTTAACACTGCAAATTGCAAAACGAATTTTATTGTCTAATGACTGGAACAATGCGGAGGTTAGAATTTTATGCGTAAATAATCACCACCAAAAGAGTGCGATAGAAAAAATTATTCGTAGACAATTAATGGCCTTACGGCTTGATTTTCCATTCCAAATCATAAACAATGAGGTGGATAAACGACCCTTCTATAAGATTGTTCAGGAATATTCTTCTGCGTCCGACTTGATTGTGATGAAGATTCCAAAAATGGAAAAAGGGGAGGAAGCGATATTTGTACAGAAAACAAATGACTTTTTAGGGGAAATGGGAACCATCTTATTAATCAGTTCCTCTAAGAGTTATGATGAGGAGATGAAAGATAGTTCTTATTTAGAAAATAAATATGATGAAAAACGCTATGTGTTAGATCTAAAAACGGATACATCTATGGTATTAAAACCATCGGGTTGTGATGAATTGGATGAGGAACTACAAAAAGTGGAGCAGGAAATAAGAAAAATAAACAGCGTAACTTCTAACAATATATATACAGCACTGGGGGATGTCTATTCCGCTTTCTGTGCACTCTTGCAGGAGCAACTCAAGGAGGATAAGGAGATGTCACTGCTCTCTTTTCTAGAACGAAAAGAAGAATTACTAAAGGATATCTCCTCTAATAATAGATTTGATTATGTATCGGAGGTGATTCGTGAGGCTATAAATGAACATGTTACTGGTGTAAGGAAAATCATAAATGCCATTCCAAAGGTTATTGAAGGAGTTTATACGGAAAAGGATTTGCAGATCAGGAAAAATGATTCGCCTGCTATTGTGAAGAGCAAACAAAAACTCAAAAAAAGCAAGAAGGAAAAAATAGAACTGCTAAAGGTGGCTACTAGCTATTTTAATAATGAATACTTGGAGAACTTTTCACAACAACTCTTATGGATTGGTGTATCTGGTAAGGCTATCAATCATGCAATTATTAATTGGGTCAATACGCTTCATGAGGAGGATACTATTGATTTAGGTGAGCTCGAGGAAAAATTAAAAACGACCTATAATGAATTTAGTACACATTATAGGAACAGCTTGAACAACACCTCTAGAGAGATATGTCAGCATATTTTATCTACTGCAAACCGTATTGATGAAGCAGGACTTTCTTTGAAAAAGGAGAGACGAATAAAGAGGAGCATACGTAAGACTACGGCTATGGAAATGGATGGTTACAATAAAACATGGCTAACCAACCACTATTTGCTAACTAACCATTTGTTACTGCATATTCAAATGATTGCATTGCAGATTAAAACAGCTAAGAGTATAAGGGGGGTAACGTCTATTATTGATAAAACGTTGTTAGATAAAACGCTTAAGGTTATCAAAAAGAATGTGGATACTCTCGATGCTATCTTGGTGGCTGATATAAATAAGTATGAACAGTTGCTATACCAAATCTCTAATCAGATAAGTGTAGATGGATTGTTAAATACACTGCAATTGGAAATGGAGAAGAGTATTTTGCTTGTAGAGGATACAGTTGAGCTGATCTCTTATGCAGATTTGATGGATTTTGAATCGAAACAAGAGGGCATACTTCCTATTCCGTTGGATACAAGAAAAGTAATAAAGGGATTAATTGAAAATGAAATTGTTGCTGCTGTTAAGGAACAATACCAACAGATTATTAATGATGGAAGAGCAGAGGCTAATAAGATTGAGAATGCCTTTGAATTACTGAAATTTACTCTTCTAGATACCACTGGAAATAAAAAGAACAGTGCGATGGTGCTCAAAAAAACGAAGAGCCAACTGGAAGAGAGCATGGAAATAATTCGCAAGCTTAAGTTAAGGCAACAGTCGGAGGTTAATGACATTGTACGGAATCTGAAGGATGTAGTTAGTGAGGAGAATATCCTAAAAAGAGCGGACGACTTTGATGTGATTTTTAAAAGTCGTAGCTCGAAATTTCTTTCTGCTTTTATTAAAAATAAATCGGAAAAATTTATAAACTGGCTGGATACTTTAATCTTAGACAGTAAGGATAAGGTCTCTAAATCGGATTTTGAATATCGCACTAAGTCGATTCAAAACCCACATACTAAATTTGCTGATTTTGCGGATAAAGTGGGCTTGTCAAAAGAGACTATTAAAAAACTACCTTTCTATTATAATCAGCTGTTTACGGGTAAACATACGGCTCCAATTGAAGCACTAAAAAGTAGAGAAGCGGAACTGGAGGAGGTGAGAAAAGCAGTTCGACGATTTAACGAAGGAAAAAATGGTGCTATCTTATTTACGGGCGACCATCTATCTGGAAAGACCTATTTAATGCAGAATGCCGTAAATGTATATCTGCCAAAGCATATGATTAACGTTTCTGCTCCTATTGAGGGAGTGGTAAAGGGTACGGAGAAGCTGGATAATGCACTCTTTGTTGCTACGGGACTACAGGGTGATTCTGTTGCTATATTGAAACAGATAAAGGAAAAATCGACCATCGTCTTTGAGGACTTAGAATTGTGGTGGACAAGGAGTGATACTGGGTCCGACAGTCTTCTACAAATTATTAACTTGATTAAGCAATTTGGAAATAAACATCTGTTTGTTCTGGACTGTAATATATTATTTTATCAACATATACGACAATATATTGCTATAGATGACCAATTGTTGGCTACCATAACAACCTCATCCTTAAACACGTTGGATATTAAAAAGGCTATTCTGGATAGACACCATAGTGGTGGAATGAAGTTTATCTGGAAAAATAAAGAGGAGGATAATCTTAATCCAAGAGAACTAAATGATCTGTTCAGAAGGATAACTTCCTACACGAATGGAAATATTGGTATGGCTTTTTATATGTGGCTGGGCAATATTAAACAAATTGATAAAACAGAAATCCGCTTAGCTGATTTTGAAAAATTTTACCTACCAGCGATTACGAATAGGGAATGGGAAAATATGCTGCTGCAAATATTGCTGCATAAACATATCAGTTTATCTAGATTGAAACGGGTGTATCAAACGGAGGCTGACGATTATGTTAATGATAATCTGCAAAGCTTAATACGGTCTGGATTGGTTGTGAAAACGGCATCAAAGAACTATTGTGTTTCTCCTTATCTCCTCGCTTACTTAACTAAATACTTACAAAAAAATAAATATTATGGTGCAGTTTAACGAAATATCATTCGATAGGTTCTTATTGTTATTGGGCTTTTCTGTGCTGCTTTTTATTCTACATAAATTCATTAACAGATATGTAATCCGATGGGCTAAAGATGAACGAAAACAGAAATTTATAAAAGAATACCTTCCTTTGGCTATAAATGTTCTTTGGATTCTACTGATTGTCTACTTCATTTATAAACTGACGTTAGCAAACCCTATTGTTTCTATAGCTATTACTGGATTAGTGTTACTATTAACGTGGCATACTATTAACGATTTTGTGCAGGGTACTATCTTTAAAATTCAAAAGGGGAATATTGTGGACCAAAGCATTAAAATTGGAGAGCTTTCTGGTATTATTGTTAAAATGGGTATTACCAAAATGGATATTCAACTAGATAATGGAGAAACGCTCCACTATCCTTACAGCAAACTATATACACAGGTGGTTAGAACGACTACTAATGTTAAACATTTTAAGAATTGTATCTTTACTATTTCAGTACCATTTACAGCAGATGTAGAAATGCTAAAGAAACAGATTCTGGTTAGTTTGTTGAATAGTCCTTGGGTGGTTTCTAGTATGCCTATAAAAATAGAAGTGGTGAATCAAGATGCCGAAAAAAGAAACATTAAGATCAATGCTTACACCCTAGATGATAAATTTATTCCTAAAATACAACATGCTCTTGCTGAAAGTATACCGCTAGTGTAGATTTTTCTTTTTAACTGTGGAATAGACTGGCTCCTTTAGTAAACTGCAAATGATGTTGAATTGATGCTAACACAATGCATGAATGGAGAATACAGCGGTTATAATTAATTAATATTTTAAATTATTATGTTATTTTAGTTGCAGGTCTAGCGGATGTAGTTATATTTGTTAATTTTAATAACCTATAATTATTAATATTATGAAAACTATTACAATTTTTTTGTTCTTGGTCGTTTCTTTAGTTATAAATGCACAGACCACTTATGTGCCAAATGATAACTTTGAACAGTATTTAATTAACCAAGGATATGATGATGTAATGGACGATTATGTTCTCACCTCTAAGATTAATACCATTACGGTACTCGATTTGAGACAAAAAGGAATATTAGATTTAACTGGCATAAATGACTTTGTTGCTCTTAAGGAATTGAATATTTCCAATAATCTTGTTTATAATATGGGGTCTTTGGCTGTGGTTGATATTTCTGGATTGATAAACCTTGAGAAACTGGATGCTAGCTATAATGACATTGCTGTAATCGACTTGACATATAATGAAAAAATAATAGATCTAAATCTGTCGAAT
>JAQWAN010000112.1 GCA_028707655.1 Bacteroidaceae bacterium | reverse complement strand
CTTTGGAACATCAAGAAGAGGTGGTGACGAAATGGATTGAAGCAAAACAATATAGTATGGGGTTGATAATGTATGCTTTCCGTCTTACATTGGTAGGCGAAGGTAAAGGTCCACATATGTTTGATATATCAGCACTGTTGGGTAAAGAGGAAACACTTGCCCGCATGAAACGTGCTATTGAAGTGCTTAAATAAATAGGATGTTGTATAATTTAGCCATCTGGCTGTTTGATATTGTTGTACACATAATGGCTCCTTTTAGTCCGAAACTTCGAAAGATGATTCGCGGTCATTGGGTGGTATACGATTTGATTCGGCAACAGAAAGAAAAAGATGCGAGGTATATCTGGTTTCATGCTGCTTCCTTGGGAGAGTTTGAACAGGGTAGACCGTTGATGGAGAAAATCCGTCAACAGCATCCTTCGTATCGTATTATCTTGACTTTTTTCTCTCCTTCTGGATATGAGGTTCGGAAAAACTATAAAGGGGCAGATATTGTTTGTTATTTACCGTTCGATAAGCCTCGTAATGTTTACAAGTTCCTAGACCTTGTGCATCCCTGTATGGCTTTCTTTATTAAGTATGAGTTCTGGCAGAACTATCTGAATGAGTTACATCGCCGTAGAATACCTACCTATAGTGTCTCTTCTATCTTTAGAAAGGATCAAATATTTTTTAAATGGTATGGTGCCTCTTATCGAAAAACATTGAAGAATTTTGACCTCTTGTTTGTGCAAAATGAGGCTTCGAAACGCTTCTTGGCAAAGATTGGTGTTACTAAAACAGTGGTTGTAGGAGATACGCGTTTTGATAGAGTAAAGGAGATTAGCGAAGTGGCTAAAGATTTACCCTTGGTGGAGAAATTTAAGGGAAATGCATTGACGGTTGTAGCGGGTAGCTCGTGGCAACCAGATGAGGACCTTTTTATTGACTATTTTAATACGCATCCTGAACTGAAGCTAATCATTGCACCCCATAAGATTGATGAACTGCATCTTGTGGAGATTATCAAGAAGATTAAACGGCCATATGTACGCTATACAAAGGCTACCGAGGCAAAAGTACAGGAGGCGGACTGCTTGATTGTAGATTGCTTTCGTTTGCTCTCTTCTATCTATGGATATGGTTCCGTGGCATATGTTGGTGGCGGATTTGGTACGGGTATACATAATATCCTAGAAGCTGCTGTTTATGGTATTCCTGTGGTCTTTGGACCTAAACATCATAAATTTATGGAGGCAAAAGAGCTGATAGAGAACAAGGGGGCTTTTGTGGTGAACGATAAAAAAGAGGTAGAGCAACTCTTTGATGAGCTGCTCTATAATCCTACTTATCTGTCTGCTGTGGGATATAATGCCGGCGCTTATGTTAATAATCGCCTAGGTGCAACAGATAAGGTGCTGAAGTATATCAATTTTTAATCTACTCTTTATCTCCTTCTGTATACCATGAGGCATATTTAATATAGTTATTGGCTATTTTTTGGTTGATCTCTTTGGATTGTTCGGGCGCTACTTTCTTTACGAACTTAGCGGGAACTCCTGCCCAGATACTACCTGCTTCTATTATGGTATTACTAAGTACAAGCGCATTGGCTGCTATAATAGCTCCTTCGCCAATAACAGCATGATCTAATAAGGTTGCTCCCATTCCGATGAGGGCGCCTTTTTTTATGTGTGCACCATGAATAGTTACATTGTGTCCAATGGATACATCATCTTCAATCTCAATGGTCGATTTTTGGTAGAGCGTATGTAGTACGCTGCCATCTTGTATGTTTACACGGTTGCCAATACGAATGGAATTTACATCGCCTCGTAAAACGGTGTTGTACCATATGCTACACTGGTTACCCATAATGATATCGCCAATGAGTGTGGCATTTTCGGCTAGAAAACAACCGGTTCCCATTTGAGGTGTATAGCCTCTTACTGATTTTATTAGTGCCATATTTATTATTTTTAGATGGAATGTATAGGTGCTGTCTTTTCTTGTAGCCATTGTTGATCCTCTGGACTAAGATATGCACTTATTTGTTGATAAACGTGTTGATGATATTGATTGAGCCATGCTATCTCTGCTGCTGAGAGAAGGCTGGTGAGAATTGGTTTGGTGTCGATAGGGCAGAGCGTAACGGTCTCAAATCGATAGAAGGAACCAAACTCGGTGGTCTGGTTGGGTACTACTAAAAGGAGGTTCTCGATACGTATACCATGCCGATTGGCTTTATAGAGCCCGGGTTCATTAGAGGTGAGCATACCTGGTTGGAGTGGTATGGGATTCTCATTCATACGTATACTCTGCGGCCCTTCGTGCACATTTAAGAAATGCCCTACACCATGTCCTGTGCCATGAAAGAAGTTGTATCCATTCTCCCATAGTGGTAGACGTGCTAAGATGTCGACTTGTGCTCCTCGTGTGCCAGCTGGAAACTGACAACGAGCTAAATTGATATGCCCCTTTAAGACGAGGGTGTAGTCTCTTTTTTCCTCTTCTGTGGGCTCTCCAATGGCAATGGTGCGCGTTATGTCTGTGGTACCATCTAAATATTGTGCACCCGAATCGATTAACAACAGTCCATTACCCTTTAGGGTAGCACAACTATTGGGCGTGGCGGTATAATGCACAATGGCTGCATTGGCTTGAAAGCCAGCTATTGTGTCAAAACTTTCTCCTTGGTACTCTTTTTGTGCAGCTCTAAGAGAATGTAGCTTTTGGTCAATGCTAACCTCTGTCTCGGTGCCCTTTGGTGTCGCTTCTTCAAGCCAATGTAAAAACTGGGTTAGGGCCACGCCATCTTTTACCATTGCGTTGTGTAACCCTTTAATCTCGGTTGCGTTGCGAATGGCTTTTAAAAGTAAGACGGGAGATGTTTTCTCCTTTATACTACAACTTTGGTTAATCTGACTGTAGATATGATAGTTTGTACTGCTAGGGGATAGTAATACGCGCTGCTTCTTGAGCTGTTGTAGTGCGTAGTCTATGGCAGTATAGGGCTGATTTGTAACGCCGCTTTTTTGGAGATGCACGGCTAATGTGTGGTCTACCTTTTCGGGAGAGATATAGAGGGTAGCTGTTTCTGAAGTGATAAGAAGATAGCTAATCACTACTGGATTACAGCTCACATCGGTGCCACGGATATTGAGGGTCCATGCTATCTCGTCGAGCGCAGAGAGTAGTAACACCTCACACTGCTCGCTTTCTAGATGGGTACGAAGTTGTGCTATCTTTTCGGTACAACTTTGTCCTGCATATTGTAGGGGATAGACCGTGGCTAATCCATGGGGCATTGCTACACGGTTGCTCCACAGCTCAGGGAAGGGGTCGAAGGTGGTGGCTAGCGTTAAATGAGCAGCCGAAAAGAGGGCTTGGTAGTTGCGTTGTTGGTCGACCGATAGTAGTTTCCCATCGATGGCTATCTTTTCTCCTTTAGCTATTTGTTCGGATAAGAGGGTGGGAATACTAGGGGTTCCTGGCATACCATCTTTGCATAAATGGATAGCTGTTCCCTCTAATTCTTGTGCTGCTTGTAAAAAGTAACGCGAATCGGTCCATAAATAGGCCGATTGTTGGGTCACAACGGCTGTTCCTGCTGAACCCGTAAAACCGGTTAACCATTCTCTTGTCTTCCAATGACTGGCCGTATACTCGCTAAGATGTGGGTCTGTTGTGGGAATAATGAAAGCTGCTAGTTGATGACGATTCATATAGCTCCGCAGTAGATTTATACGTCGTGTTATTTCTTGTTTCATAACCTATCTTTTTGACAAAGATAACCGATATATCAGAATAATTCAAGTATATATCGCCTTTTAAATGCTTAAATATGTGAAGATTGCAGTAGTTAAATAGGTCATTTCTATGCCTATAAATCTAATTTACAGAATAATTCAATAAAAAATAGTATAAACATCATCGAAAGTTTTGTGGATAAAGAAAGTATATGTAATTTTGCCCCCGCATTTCGACCGTGAACTTATATAATAAAATTAATAATAATAAAATGATTGTAGTACCAGTAAAAGAAGGCGAAAACATCGAGAGATCGCTAAAAAAATTCAAAAGAAAATTTGAAAGAACAGGTGTTGTTAAAGAACTTAGAAGAAGACAACAATTTGATAAACCATCTATCGTAAACCGATTGAAAAAGGAACATGCTGTTTATGTTCTTAAACTTCAAGAAGTAGAAGATTAATATTTTTATCCTGTTTTCTTTGAATTGTTGAATTGTTTTGCATATATTCGTAATCTATAATATGAGATGAATGATATGCTGATAGCCTCTTTTCTTGATTATCTACGTTTTGAAAAAGTTAGTTCGGAGCAGACTGTGTCTGCTTATGAAGTAGACTTGAATCAATTCAAAGCGTTTGTGAAGTCTATTGATGAGGAGGTCTCTTTATTGCAAGTGGATGCAGATTGGATTAGGCAATGGCAAATGTCGTTGCTAGAGAAAAAAGATGCCCCTGCTACAGTAAATAGAAAACTGAGCTCTTTGAGGTCTTTCTATAAATTTCTACGTATCCGTGAAAAAATAAAAGTGGACCCTATGCAGAAAATTGCATCGGTGAAGCAACAGAAAAAACTTCCAGTTTTTTTACGTGAGTCGGAAATGAATCGCTTGTTGGACGATGTGAACTTCTCGGAAGATTATTTCGGTTGTCGAGACCAGTTGATTCTGGAGACTTTTTATATGACGGGTATGCGTTTGGCCGAGTTAGTCGGTTTAAGACTGAAGGATGTAGATGTAGATCAATGTGTTGTGCGTGTCATTGGGAAAAGAAACAAACAGCGATTAATTCCTTTTGGAGATGAATTGAAAAATTTGTTCCAAAATTATCTGAAGATGAGAAAAAACTCTTTTGAAGAGTTGACAACTGATTTTTTGTTCTTAAATAAAAATGGAGATCAGATTTCTCGCTCGGATGTGCAATTAATGGTGAAGCGTTACTTATCAAAAGTGGTTACCTTAAGACAGAAGAGTCCACATGTTTTACGACACACTTTCGCTACGGCCATGTTAAATGGTAACGCAAGTTTAAGTGCGGTGAAAGAGTTATTAGGACATGCTAGTTTATCAGCTACAGAAATTTATACTCATGTCTCATTTGAAGAAATGAAGAAGGTTTATAAACAAGCTCATCCAAGAGCGTAAATTAAGGAGGACGTATGGAAATTAAAATTCAAGCAATTCATTTTGAAGCAACAGCACGTTTACACGAGTTTATTCAAAAAAAGACTTTAAAGTTAGAGAAACTCTATAGCGATATAAAAAAGGTGGAAGTGGTTCTTAAGGTTGTAAAACCTGAAACGACTGGGAATAAAGAAGTTGGTATTAAACTGTTGGTACCTAACGGAGAGTTATATGCAGCTAAAGTGAAAGATACTTTTGAAGAAGGTGTAGATGAAGCGGTGGAAGCTTTATTAAAACAGTTGCAGAAATTCAAAGAAAAACAGCGCGCGAAGTAAAAAAATCGCATTTTTTTTTGCAGGACATAAATAAATAACTAAATTTGCAGCCGCTTAAACTAAGGAATTAGTGACGCGGCTATGAATGCCTCTTTAGCTCAGTTGGCCAGAGCACGTGATTTGTAATCTCGGGGTCGTTGGTTCGAATCCGACAAGAGGCTCGAAATGAACTTTTTTTTATTGGGCAAATACCAGAGTGGCCAAATGGGGCAGACTGTAAATCTGCTGTCTTTCGACTTCGGTGGTTCGAATCCATCTTTGCCCACGATAATAAAAGTTTTTGGTAAGGGCATGAGCTAATAAGAGAGTATTGGCTTTCCGTTCTTTTCTAACTCGCTGTTATAGCTCAGTGGTAGAGCACTTCCTTGGTAAGGAAGAGGTCACGAGTTCAACTCTCGTTAACAGCTCATTAGTAATTGGATATGATGATTATTAATCACTATAAATAAAAATGTAAAGCTATGGCTAAAGAAAAATTTGAACGTACGAAACCACATGTTAACATTGGTACTATCGGTCACGTTGACCACGGTAAAACCACTTTAACTGCTGCTATCACTATTGTGTTGGCTAAAAAAGGTTTTTGCGAGATTAAGTCATTCGATCAGATCGATAACGCTCCTGAAGAAAAAGAGAGAGGTATTACAATTAATACATCTCACGTTGAGTACCAAACTGCTACTCGTCACTACGCGCACGTAGATTGTCCAGGTCACGCCGATTATGTGAAAAACATGGTTACTGGTGCTGCTCAAATGGACGGTGCAATCATCGTTGTTGCTGCAACAGATGGTCCTATGCCTCAAACTCGTGAGCATATCTTGCTTGCACGTCAGGTAAACGTACCTCGTTTGGTTGTTTTCTTGAATAAATGTGATATGGTTGATGACGAAGAGATGTTAGAGCTAGTTGAAATGGAGATGAGAGAACTTCTTGACTTCTATCAATTTGATGGAGACGAAACTCCTATCATTCGTGGTTCTGCTCTTGGTGCATTGAACGGTGTTGCTGAGTGGGAAGATAAAGTTATGGAATTGATGGATGCTGTTGACTCTTGGGTACAACTTCCTGTTCGTGACGTAGACAAACCATTCTTGATGCCTGTTGAGGATGTATTCTCAATCACAGGTCGTGGTACTGTTGCTACTGGTCGTATTGAAGCTGGTGTTGTTAAAGTTGGTGACGAAATCGAAATCTTAGGTTTAGGTGAAGATAAAAAATCAGTTGTAACTGGTGTTGAAATGTTCCGTAAATTATTAGATAGAGGTGAAGCTGGTGATAACGTTGGTCTATTGCTTCGTGGTATTAACAAAGAAGAGATCAAACGTGGTATGGTTCTTTGCCACCCAGGACAATTAAAACCTTATTCTAAATTTAAAGCTGAGGTTTATATCTTGAAGAAAGAAGAAGGTGGACGTCATACACCATTCCATAACAAATATCGTCCTCAAT
>JAQWAN010000111.1 GCA_028707655.1 Bacteroidaceae bacterium | reverse complement strand
TTGGTATAGCCCTATCAATCGCCAAAAAGAGGGATAAATACCGTTTTTATCCCTATAAGTCGTTAGCTTATTTCTGTACACAAAAAATGCCCAATATTGTATGACGCAATATTGGGCAGCTGCATGAAAAATTTATTTACTTTTATTACCTTGCAATGCTGATTGAACGTTCAGCAAAAGATTATACTACAAAGATAGTTCTTTTCTAATCTACCGGAAATAGCTATTTCTAGCTATTTATAGAGAGCCTCTCCTTACTAATTAGTAGCTTTAAGAAACCTGTATCCAGTTATTGATGATGGCATATACGGTAAGTCCCGAAACGGTTTTAATGCCCGTCTTTTTAGAAATATTTTTGCGATGCGACATCACGGTGTAGATAGATAGGTTTAATTGATTGGCTATTTCTTTGTTGGTCATCCCTTTTGCCACAAGCGTTAAAATCTCTATCTCTCTTTCCGATAGGTCATAACTAAAGTCAGGGGTCTGCTCTTCTTTCTTTGTTTGTTCAATGGCTTTATCAATGGTAGCAATTAGCTCTGTTGCATTATCGTAGATAGAGATGGTTCCATCAAACTGTTGTAGTAAGCTCTCTTTGAAAAGATCGTACACTAAAGCAATAAGAAGGGTGTTGTGTAGATGAGAGGAGCTGTTCCTAATCTGTATATTCTCTTTTTGATGAATGGTCTTGGGATTGATTAAGATAATATCTGGTGAGAGTAATGGCAATCGATCTATACATTGTGTGAAATCGGAGGATTCGTAAATCACCTTAAATGATTTGTTTTTCATCAAGATACTTTTTATTCCTTCGCTGACTATATCAGATGGCTCGACGAGTGCTATGGTATAGATTTTTTTCATTCGTGTTCAAGATTAGCGACAGCTGGTACTAGAATATTATTCTCTATAAAGGTATGCTTCTCGAGGTTTTCGTGTAGCTCATAGATGCTATATAAAGTGCTATATTGTATAGACTCATTGGCGTTATGCGGGAGATACTTCATAATAATACTCTTTAAGTCGTTCAGCTTATCTTCTATGTTTCCATGGTTGTGCTCAAATCTTTCAATGGAATATTTTCCTTTTTTCTGATGCTCTAAGAGCTTGTGGATATAGGGAAAAACAGAGCTTTCTTCATATTTGAAATGTTTATCCACTTCTTTGCTGTAATTCTCAAAAAAGTTGGTGAGCACTGTTTTTTGTTTAACGGAACAATTCTCTACTAATTGTCCAATCTTTTCGCGTAGCATGGGTATTAATTGGGAACTGTAATAGGTGTGCGAGGATTGTAAGAACAAAATAACATCTGGTAGATAAACCTCTTGAATTTGTTTTTTGGATACCTTATAACTGGGGTAGGTGTAGACATTGCAGATAAGCAAGAAGGTTTCAATAGAAACGCCCTTTAATGAACAGGCATCTGCTACACTTGCATTACCCAATCCGAGATTGAATTTAAGTTGCGATAGAATAGGTAATAATTTATAATTAATATCTATTAATTCTGCTAATTGCATTCCAGGGGTAAAGGGAATTTTGTTTGCATTCATATTACTAACTGTTTTTTGATACTGCTTCTGCTACAAATCTACAAAAAGAAATTTGATATATAAGCTCTACTACCTATCTTTTGGTACCTATTTCTTCTTAAATAGCTAGCTATAGTGATTGTGGTAACCGTTTAAAAGCTGGATATTTGCAGCATAGGATTTATACGTACAAATAGATTAATTACGAAGTGATAGTTCTCTTGTTGTTGTGAAACAATGGGGGAACTTTTTTTTATTACTATAAAGCATAAACCTTTGTAGGTCGATTGCTGAAAAAAGTGTATCTTTGCACTTTGAAAGGAAAAACCGTATATTTTCGCTTTTTTAGGTATTAAAATAGATAAAAGAGTGTAATAATGTACGATTATATAGAAAATAGATGGATAAAAAAGAACGGTTTACAGCCGTAGCTAAATTTTTAGGTAAATATGCTTCGCATCAAATGGGATGTGGAGTACATACTTCTCGAGTGGTACGCAATACAAAACGTTTAAGTGAGTCCTTTGATATCGATGTAGCTGTATCGTTGTTTCAACGTACGCTAACTATCTCTGTGTACGATCATGAGGCTAATAGGGTGCATAGTGAGCTGGTAGAGATTCAGCATCAGCCTATTCTCTTCATCCATAATGCTTCGTTGAGTGCTCTTAGTTGGGAGGCGTTAGACAATCATCTTACCCTAGACGAAGTGAAAAAGAAGTATGATGAGGCATTGGCTGCTCCTTTGTTGCATCCCTTATTTATACTGATTCTTGCTTCGTTGGCTAATCTTTCTTTTTGTAAATTGTTTGGAGGAGATATAGTGGCCATGATTATTGTTTTTGTAGCTACTGCTTCTGGCTTTTATCTAAAACAATGTATGACGCGTTGGCATTGTAATAATCACCTAACTTTTATAGCTTCTGCTTTTACGGCCTCCTTTATTGCTGCTAGTTCTTTCTTCTTAGATACCACTAGCGAAATAGCGATGGCTACTAGTGTTTTGTTTCTTATCCCAGGTGTTCCGTTGGTCAATGGAGTGATTGATATTATTGAGGGATATACGTTGATAGGGGTTACTCGTTTAATCAATTGTGCGTTGATGATACTTTGTATTGCCGTAGGATTGGGAGGCACATTGATGATATTCCAAAATAGTTTATTCTAGATAGCTTTATCTCTTTTTAAATGCAACGTTTCACACTAAAAAATAATACAGATGTTACTTATAGATGGTTTTTTTGCTGCCATAGCTGGTTGTGGCTTTGGCGCTATTTCTAATCCCCCTCGTCGTGCTTTTCTCTATATTGCTATTCTTGCTGCTATTGGACATGCTTTGCGTACACTACTCATGGGTACTTTTGCTTTTGATATAGCTACCGCTTCTTTATGTGCTGGTATCTTGATTGGCTTTACTAGTCTGCCATTAGGACGTATTAGCTATTGTCCGGCAACGGTGTTGTATATACCCGCCTTGTTACCTATGATTCCTGGTAAATTTGCTTATAACAGTATTTTCTCTATGATTTTATTTGTGCAAAATATAAATGATGAGATAGTCTCTGCCTATTATATGGAGAAGTTTTTTGCTAATTTCATGGTGACTTGTTCTGTTATCTTTTTATTGGCTGTGGGTGCTACTTTCCCTGTGTTTGTGTTCCCTAATAAAGCGTATAGAATGACGCGTCACCAAAAAAAATAAACGACTCTCTACTTAATGGATGTGGGTAGGAATGTAATAGACCGCAAGATAATGGAATTCAACATCTTTGATTAGGTGTTTATTGAAGATAAAAAAAAGGATGAGCTTTTAAAAGCTCATCCTTTTTTATAGCGTTGGATTTCCTAAATTACTTTGCTAAAGCAGTAGCAACATCTACAGCAACAGCAACGGTAGCACCTACCATTGGGTTGTTACCCATTCCGATGAATCCCATCATCTCTACGTGAGCAGGAACAGATGAAGATCCAGCAAATTGTGCGTCTGAATGCATACGGCCCATGGTGTCTGTCATACCATAAGAAGCAGGACCAGCAGCCATATTATCTGGATGAAGTGTACGACCTGTACCACCACCTGATGCTACAGAGAAATAGTTCTCTCCTTTTTCAAGACGTTCTTTTTTGTATGTTCCAGCAACTGGGTGTTGGAAACGAGTAGGGTTAGTTGAGTTACCTGTGATAGATACATCTACTCCCTCGCTGTGCATAATAGCTACACCTTCGCGAACATCGTCTGCACCATAGCAATTTACTTTGGCACGTGGTCCGTCAGAATAAGCGATACGACGCACTTCTTTTAATTCAGAAGTGTAGTAGTCAAATTCTGTTTGTACATAGGTAAAACCGTTGATACGTGAGATAATTTGAGCAGCATCTTTTCCAAGACCGTTCAAAATACAACGTAAAGGTTCTGTACGTACTTTGTCTGCTTTAGCAGCAATTTTGATTGCTCCCTCTGCAGCAGCAAAAGATTCGTGACCAGCTAAGAAGGCAAAACATTTTGTTTCCTCGCGCAACAAACGTGCAGCTAGGTTACCATGTCCAATACCCACTTTTCTGTCTTCTGCTACCGATCCAGGAATACAAAATGCTTGTAGACCGATACCAATAGCTTCTGCAGCTTCTGCAGCAACTGTACAATTTTTCTTAACAGCAATAGCTGCGCCTACAACGTAAGCCCACTTTGCGTTCTCAAATGCGATAGGTTGTGTTTCCTCACAAGTCTTATAAGGATCAATACCTGCAGCGTCGCAGATTGCTTTTGCTTCTTCTAAGCTAGCAATACCGTTTGCTTTTAATACCTCATTGATTTTGTCGATTCGTCGACTATAACTTTCAAATAATGCCATTTGTATTTTCTCCTTTTATTATTCTTTACGTGGATCCATATATTTTACTATACCTTCTTCTTTCGTAAAACGACCGTAGGTGCTAGTTACTTTCTTTAATGCTTCGTTTGCATCTGTTCCCTTTTTAATCTCATCCATAAATTTACCCATGTTGATAAATTCATATCCGCAGATCTCGCTGTTCTTATCTAAAGCAAGACGGTTGATGTAACCTTCTGCCATCTCTAGATAACGAGGACCTTTTGATAGTGTACCATAAGATGTACCAACTTGGCTACGAAGTCCTTTTCCTAAATCTTCTAGACCAGCACCAATTGGTAAACCACCTTCTGAGAAAGCAGATTGTGTACGTCCATAAACAATTTGTAAAAATAGCTCGCGCATTGCTGTGTTGATGGCATCACAAACAAGATCTGTATTCAAAGCCTCTAGGATTGTTTTTCCTGGAAGAATTTCTGAAGCCATTGCTGCAGAATGTGTCATACCAGAACAACCGATGGTTTCAACTAATGCTTCTTGAATAATTCCTTCTTTTACATTTAAGGTTAATTTACATGCACCTTGTTGAGGAGCACACCAACCAATACCATGTGTTAGCCCAGAAATATCTGACACATCTTTTGATTTGATCCATTTTCCCTCTTCAGGAATTGGTGCAGGACCATGGTTTGGTCCCTTTTTTACAACACACATGTGTTCAACTTCTTGTGAATAAGTCATTTTCTTTATATATTTGGTAATAAAAATAAATTTGTTTTTTATGGGCAATATTTTAACACTACCTAAATTTCGTGCAAATTTACGTTTTATATTCCTATATATCGAAAAAACGAGGGCTCTTTATGATTTATTTGGATAAAAGTTGTTCTTTCGTTTCAAGAAGAGGGATCCATGCCCAAAAAGTGGAGCCAACACCCTCTTTTGATGTAAATCCCACCTTTCCTTTGTAGGCCTGAGCAATGGCTTTACAAATGGATAAGCCTAGACCGGTGCCTTGTGCATAGCAATCTAATTTCTCAAAGCGTTCAAATACCCGTTGTTGTTTTTCAAGTGGTATTCCTATACCCGTGTCTTTTACATAGATGTAAAGTCCGTTCTCTTTTTGGGTATACCCCATCTGTATGCTTCCTTTGGGGGTATACTTAATGGCATTAGATACGTAATTAATGATAATCTGTGTTATTTTATCTTTGTCAATGGTAATAGGGAACTGCTTATACGGATTTTCTACAATTAATTCTACAGCTTGCTTCTTTTTGCTTTGTTGCATGGATTGTGCTATTTTGTTGAACAGTAGCGCGAAGTCTATTTTTTGCTCTTTAAGCGTTAAAACGCCAGATTCTATTTTAGATAGGTCTAAAATACTATTGATTAGATTAAGCAGTAATTCATTGTTGGCTTTAATAATCTTAAGATATTCTTTTTTCTCCTGCTGACTAAGATTATCTTCAAACAGCTGGGAAAAACCATAAATAGCATTTAGTGGTGTTCGAATCTCGTGACTTACATTTGCTATGAAGCTTGATTTTAGTTTGTTTAGTCGTTCTGCCTCCTCTTTGGCTGTCTGTATCTTTTTTAATAAAGTCGATTTATCGGTGACATCAATCAACCGAACAACAGAGCCCACACGCTCCCCGTCTTCACCAAATACTGGTGAGGTGGAGGCCTCGAGAACAATGCCTTCTGGAGTGGTGTGTTCGCACTTTTCTGTTTTCCCAGATAAAAGGGAGCGGTAGAAGGTTGATACTTTAAAAGGCATATCAATACCAGCAATAAAATCGAAGTAAAGCTGTTCCTGTTTTTTGATTTTTTTAGAAAAAGAGAGGGAAGGCATCACATGAGTTAAATTCTCCCATTTAATGACTTGATTATTGTCTACAAAAATCAGTCCTGCTTGTGCATTATCTAAAATTAGGGAGTTGGTTTTATTTAAGAGCTCTAGCTCCTTCTCGGTTTCTTGCAGCTTTAGTTCGTTTTGCTTAATTGGATTGATGTTATAGCAGAGTCCCCAAAGTTGAATTTGACTTTCTCCATTCTCCTCTTTACGTTCAATAATTGCTTTGTTTTCCCACCATTCAAAAGTGCTGGAACGGGTAGGGTCGAACCGGAAAATAAAATGGAATTCCTTTTGCTTTGGGTCCTTGAGGCTGGCTTTTAATGCTCGTTGATAATTCATTCGGTCATCTGGATGTATGCTATTATAAAAATAATCCATTTTATCCAGAGAGTTAAGATTTAAATTGGGCTTATCCCATATGTTATCGCAATAAAAGTGTTTAGTACTAGAATCGTATGTCCAAGTATAGGCCTTCATTAAGGATATAGAGTTGATTAGTTGGTTGTTCCTTTCTTGTAACTGATTGATTTTGGTGATATCCCAAATGGTGCCCAGTGTATATTTTTTACCGTTGTATTCTATATTGTGTTTGTGCAATATTAAATCGAGATACTTACCCTGCTTTGTTCTTACGCGCTTGATATGTTGGTTGCTATCTACCATGGATTCCTCTAGGGTTATTAGCGTTTCTCCTTGCGAAGCAAGTGTAGTCTCAAAAAGATGAGC
>JAQWAN010000110.1 GCA_028707655.1 Bacteroidaceae bacterium | reverse complement strand
AATCTCCTGTTTTATGTAAAAAAAAAATGTTTCGGGTAAATAGGGGCGCTGTTTTTTGTAGAAAGCACCATCTTTAAAACAAAAATCCCCTGCATATTGTGTAAAATACAGGGGCTTTTTTATTCTTGCAAGGTGTGCTTTTACACCTAAAATCTAATTGGTAATAACTGGAGCAACAAAGACTCTAGTTGCCAACTCTTTATCAATCATATAAACACCATTTCCAGTCTCGCCTACCATCAACAAATTATCTACTATAGTAGTTACATTTGCCTCTTCTTCTACTTGTTCATTTACAAACCACTGTAAGAAATGTGCAGCCGCATGGTCTCTTGCTTCCATAGCAATATCCATACAAGTATTAATAGAAGCTGTAATAGATTCTTCATGCTCTAATGCACTCTTGAAAACAGCTAATAAACTATCCCATGTAGCAGGTACCTCTTTGATAGGTTTCAGAATAACTCTACCATTACGCTCATTTACGTAATCAATCATTCGCAATGCATGAAATTGTTCCTCTTCAAACTGCACACGCATCCAATTGGAAGCACCTGCAAAACCTTGGTCTGCCAAATAATTTGCCATAGAAAGATACAAATAAGAGGACCAAAACTCTTTGTTGATTTGCTCGTTAAGAGCTTTTTCTACTTTTACATTTAAAGCCATATTATTTTTATTTAAAATTTATATACTAGCTAGTACTCACAAATGTACCTATTTTTTTTTTATTGTAATCGTTATTCCACTTTTTTTAGTAGAAAAGATCCCGTTAAATTAAGATATTTTTATTCTTTTTATTCTGCTAACCACTTTGTCTAGATAAAAAGTTATGCTATGAAATAGAAAGAAACGAAGAAGCACTGATAGTCAATTCTAAAATGAAACAATTATTGCTGTTTTGTTGTGAAAAGCAGAATTTATTTCACTAAAGCCCTCGTTTTTAACATCATTGTTATAGACTTTTACTTTTTTTTACGTAAGTTTGGACATGTAACACAACTAAAAGGAACATCTTGGACTGGAAAAAACTACAAAACGGCTCTGCTATACGGGGAATAGCTATAGAAGGAGTGGAAGGAGAAAACGTGAACTTAACACCCGCTGTTGTACATCGATTGGGACAAGCCTTTGTGGTATGGTTAAAAAAACAGATTACTCCACCCGAACATCTATCGGTGGCAGTTGGTATAGACGCTAGATTATCGGGAAAATCACTAAAAAAGGCGTTCTTAGCAGGTGTGTGTACAAAAGGAGCAATCGCTTTTGACTGTGGCATGGCTTCTACACCCGCTCTCTTTATGAGTACGGTAGACCCAGGTCGATCGGTTACAGCAGGAGTCATGATAACAGCAAGCCATTTACCCTTTAACCAAAATGGCCTTAAATTCTTTACCAAAAACGGAAGTGTCAACAAAAGAGGTGTTTCAAAAATCTTAGAGATAGCTGAAGAATTGGCTATTATAGAGATGGGTACGCTAGAATGGCAAAAAGAAACGAGGCAACTTCAGCAGAATAATCTTCTCTGCTTGCCCTATTCTTTAGAACAACAAAAAAAATATCCCATAAAACAATGGGATTTCCTCTCCACTTACACCGAAAAATTGGTGCATTATATCCGTCAAGGGGTAGCTGCTGAAAATTATCTGCAACCTCTTTCAGGATTGCACATTGTGGTAGATGCAGGCAATGGTGCAGGAGGATTCTTTGTCTCAAAGATATTAGAGCCTCTTGGTGCTATTACAACGGGAAGTCAGTTTTTAAAACCAGATGGATCATTCCCTCATCATAATCCTAATCCCAAAGATGTAGAAGCAATAGCCGAAGTAGCCAAAATTGTAAAAGAGCAACAAGCCGACATGGGCATTCTTTTAAATGGAGATGTCAATCGGTCGGCATTAGTGGATAGGCAGGGCAATCTTATTCATAAGAACAAACTAATTGCACTCATTGGTAGTATTGTACTAAAGGAGCATCCAGAAAGTACAATCGTAACAGATTCTATTACTTCGGATGGATTACATTGGTTCATTGAACACAACTTAAAAGGCAAACATCGCCGTTTTAAACGTGGCTATAAAAATGTGATTAATGAATCTATTCGTCTCAATGTGATGGGTCGTGAGAGTTGGTTAGCCATAGATACATCTGGACATGTTGCATTAAAAGAGAACTATTTTCTTGACGACGGGATCTATCTTATTGTCAAGCTACTTATAGAAGCAGCATGCTTAAAAAAAGAGGGAAAAGAACTAGCCGTTTTATTGGAAAAACTAAAAGAGCCTGCAGAGAGTAAGAAGATGCGCTTTACTATTACCACGGAGCAGTTCCGCGATTATGGTAAGCAAGTACTCAACGAACTAAGTCAAACGATAGCTTTAGAAAAGGAGTGGGAAATAGAACAACCAAACGAGGAGGGTATTCGTATTCGCTGTAAAAAGGCGGAGGAGCAGGGATGGTTTCTCTTACGCCTCTCTCCACAAAGCAACAGGATGCCACTGGATATAGAATCGGAGGTTAAAGGAGGGGTACAAAAGATTACACAACATTTACTCCCGTTATTGGCTGATTTTAAAAACCTACAGATGCCTACCGCCTAAAAAAGGGAGAGGGAACTATTTGATTACCAAACGAAACTTGTATCTTTGCGGACAACTAAAAAGATAACATGATTTCAACAGACTATTTTCAGGCATACGAACAACAATTAGAGCAATTAGTGTTAGCCTATTGTGAGCAAAAAGGCGTACTGGGTAAACAACTTATCGAGGTAGAGGAGCTAACTACTAAATGGAAGGAGATGGCACCCTACTATATGGCAGATGCTATTCCAGAGATAGCTAAATACCCTACTGTTTCCATTGCTTGGGCTGGCTATATAGGTAGAGCTCTTGCTGCTTTTTGGGATACAGATTGGGTGGCCTATGAGAAAGGAAAAGAGGACTACGATTCACTAGTCAAGGTACGTGGTTTCGATTGTTTAGATGAATATGTAACAGAAACAGTGCTACGTACCCCTCTTGAATCGGAAAAAGCGAGACAGTTAGAAACGCTTATGCAGGAGATAGCACAAGTTATTCTTACTGCTATCCGAAAAGAAGAAGTAGAACCACAAACAAAGAGTGCTTTCTATCTATTTGCACGGTCTACAAAAGTGATGTTTAAAATTAGTGTTGCATTAGAACTTTACCAACGAGGCTATAAATACGTTAAAACAACCCTACAATAATGCGTCGTAAGGGTTTAATAGTCCACTAGTCGTTTAGGGCTACCATGCCATGAACAACCTAAACAAAAGACTTCTGATAAATCAAATCCATCGGTCGATTCTTCGGGATATTTAGGTACAACTACGGCTTGGTCTGTTACATAGACCAAGAGCCTTTTGCCTTCTGCATTCTTAACAAACATAGCAGCAATCTTACACTGGGGACAAAGCTTCTTTTTCATACTAAAACAAAGGTAAAAACATTTTCTGATGCCCTATTCATCCAGCTCTTTTATTAACAAAAAAAAAGATTAGGTTATGCTACACGACTTCACATCTAACCTTGCCAACATCTCATTACCTGAGAAATTCACATACCCTTTTCATTATACTCCTCACCCTCTTTGTCTACTCGCTGCCAAACAGTTGCAACACTATCTCTCTTTGCAAGAACAGTGGAAAGAGGAATTAAAGAATGGCAAGATGTTTGGCGTATTGGTGGTGAAGACAAACACAGATAGGCTTCAGTTTATTGCTGCTTTCTCGGGCAATTTGGCACAACAAAACAATATTCCCTATTTTGTTCCTCCCGTTTTTGATTTACTACAACCCAATGGTTTCTTTAAAAAAGAGGAACAGCAGATTACCATGCTCAACAAAAAGATTACAGAACTAGAGCATAGCACCGCTTATCTAAAAGCTCAAGAGCAAGTAAAAGAAGCACATCTACAAGCGGAGAAGGAGATTACTGCAGAAAAAAAACGATTAAAAGCGGAAAAAGAGAGCCGAGGAACGAAACGAAAAGGACAACTCACGACAAGCCAAAAAGCTTTACTCATACAGGAGAGTCAACAACAAAAAGCCGATTTAAAGCGACTTAAGGTCAGCTGGAAAGAGCAACTATCCTTATTACAACGCGTAGTAGATCTACACAAAGAAAATATAGATCAACTTAAAGAGGAGCGAAAAAAACGTTCTGCAACACTACAACAACAACTGTTTGATCAATTTCAGTTTCTCAATCAAATGGGAGAGAAAAAAGGGTTATGCAGCATTTTTGAACAAACAGTTCACAAAACACCTCCCGCTGGAGCTGGAGAATGTGCTGCTCCTAAACTATTACAATATGCCTATCTCCATCAGTTAAAGCCTATTGCTATGGCGGAGTTTTGGTGGGGCGCTTCTCCTAAGACTGAGCTCAGACGACATGGGCACTACTACCCTGCCTGTAAAGGGAAATGCGAACCTATCTTAAAGCATATGCTTCAAGGATTGGACGTAGAGGATAATCCGCTTCTACAAACCCATCATGCAGACCCATCACTCGATATAGTCTACGAAGATGAATGGCTGTTAGTAGTAAACAAACCTGCGGGAATACTCTCTGTTCCTGGCAAGTCGACTGCTACCTCTATCTATCAACAGGTAAAAGAGAGATACCCTAGCGCCACAGGACCACTTATTGTTCACCGCTTAGACATGGCTACCTCAGGGCTCTTACTACTGGCAAAGAGTAAAGAGGTGCATAAAGATTTACAAGCACAATTTAAAAAACGTACCATCAAGAAACGATATATCGCACTACTAGATGCTGTTCTTCCTGAGGATAGTGGTACCATTGAACTAGCTATCTGCCCTGATCCATTAGACCGTCCAAGACAGATGGCAAGTGATACTTATGGCAAACCCGCCATAACAACCTATAAGGTGTTGAAACGTTATCCACATCAAACACGGGTTGCCTTTTATCCCTTAACAGGGCGAACACATCAACTGCGGGTGCATGCAGCACATCCATTAGGACTCAATGCGCCTATTGTTGGGGATGAGCTGTATGGTAAGAAGGACAGTCGACTGCATCTTCATGCAGACTCTCTCACTTTTGAGCATCCTATTTCTAAAGAAATAGTGAAGCTAAAGAAAAAGGAGGAGCTACTTTAACCACTTGAGGGCTTGTTAACATAGAGAGGAGCTATTTAATTTATCCGATACTTTTTATAAAAACAGCAAATATTATCTTGCATAAAGAGATTATTTGTATATCTTGCTGAAAATAACAATATAATGACGCTATCTAACACCAAAGAAAAGATGAATTCTTGGAATAGTTCTTTATTACTAAACATACCGATAATAGATAAACAACATGAAAAGTTTTTCTCTATGTTCGACGAAATCTCACATATCAACAGTGATACCATTATTGCAGATAAAGCACAAGTAGAAAGGTTACTAAAAGAACTATCGCTCTATACCATTTACCATTTTAAAACAGAGGAGCTTTTGATTGAAAGGTCGGGGGCTACTAATCTTAAGCCTCATCAAGAACAACATAGCATCTTTAAACAGAAAATCGATAAATTTATAAACGACCAAAGCTATGAGGATAAAGAGCTTGTAAATGAGCTGGTTGTTTTTCTGCGGAACTGGTTCGTCATGCACATTAACGGGATGGATATAACCTACCTAAACGACGTAAAGAGATACCTTTATAAAGATTAAAAAGACCCTAACGTCAACTCCATATCAACATGTAAGATACCATCGTCATCGTAGACATCTGAAATGGTTTGAAACCCAAAAGAGGTGTAATACTCTTTTAGGTAGATTTGTGCACTAATCTGCAGCAGCGACCTATGCTGTTCTTGCTGTAGAAAAGTAAGACAGCGATGTATCAATTGTGTTCCTATCTTGGCGTGTCTATAATTGGCCTGTACAACAAATCGGCCCATATGGATTATCCCATCTACTTCATAAACACGCAGATAAGCAATAACCTCTCCCTCCTTTTCTAAAAAGAAATGCAGTGCTTTTTTATCTACAGCATCGTACTCATTGTAAAAACACTGTTGTTCCCTAACAAAAACATCAAATCGAAGTTTCATTATACTATATAACTCATCCGGCGTGAGTTCTTCAAAAGGCTTAATTTGTATACCATTCATTTTATATCTATCTAAAGGGCAAGTAACTATTGCATTAAGGCTACTTTTATACCAACGGCAAGTAATAGTCCGCCAAACAGTTTATTAAAAGTATGCTGAAAACGATTAAAGACTACAAGCACACGCTTCTGTGTAAAGAAATAAGCCACAAACATAAACCATAAAGCCGTACTTAAAACCATTACTATACAGATAATGGTCAAGGTTGCATAAGATGTATCGGGAGATATAGCCAGTGTGAAGAGACTCAGGATAAATAAAGTAGCTTTAGGATTTAATAGATTGGTTAAAAAGCCAATCCGAACAGACTGTAAAGGCGATATATCCTTTGTTTTCTGCTTATCTGCCATCTGTACCATCTTTTTTTTAGCTATGAGCGTTCGTATACCTAAATACATTAGATAAATAGCACCAAGATATTTTATGGTGGCAAACAAAAATATATATTTGGTTAACAAAACAGCTAAACCTGCTATACAATAGCTGATATGCACTGTGATGCCCAAAGAAAAGCCAATTGCAGTCCACAATCCTGTTTTGCGAGAATAGGTCATGGCATTTTTTATTGCCACAATAAAATCGGGACCTGGGCTAATCAAAGCCAATAAATGAATCAGAAAGATGGTTCCTATCAGTGTAAAATCGATCATATATACATCAAATTTCAAGGGTTTAAAACAACAAGATTTCTACGCGCATTCAGCAGCTACAACTAAACAAACAGAAGCGAATAGACAAATATACAACGCTAACTTTTAAAAAATCTTATGGATCCTATTTATTAACAGCTATCGCCTCTAATTTTATGCTATTTTGCTTTTATTGAACTAATAATCTTCTATATTTGTGCCGGAATTTGGTCTTTAAAACATAAA
>JAQWAN010000109.1 GCA_028707655.1 Bacteroidaceae bacterium | reverse complement strand
AAGATTATAACTATCGTGTTGTTTATCAGTTTACGGAATTAAACAAGATTAAGCCCAAGATGATTGAAGAGGAAACTGTAAATGCTCGTGCAGCGGCAGAGAAATTTGCCAAAGATTCTAATAGCACCATTGGTGGTATTCGCAGTGCTAATCAAGGCCAGTTTACCATTTCTAATCGCGATAATAACACCCCCTATATTAAAACCGTTAGAGTGGTTACCACTATCGATTACCTATTAAAAAACTAAAGCAATAGAGCTGCTAAAAGCCTGCTGCTTTTAGAAAAGTAATAAAAAAAGAGACCGTTGCGAGCATATCTGCAACGGTCTCTTTTTGTGTTGTTCTTCCACCTATTTGTATGGTTCTCTTTAGCAGCAGCCTAAGCTCCAAGGAGTTGTAGAAAAATACTACCTTTGTTTTTGCTGCAAATAAAGCTTTTTTTTCGCTCAATATATAGGTGTATTTACACAAAAAAGCAGCACCATTTTAGTAAAAAAACAGCTCCTGTTGATCGCAAAAATAGCTATATTCTGGCCAGGAGATAGATCCGCTCTTTTTTACTCTGCCAGAGTGAGTATATAGTCCTCTTCTACCCAGTAAAAAAGAGTATGTTTATTGTTTAAAAGAGGATGTATCACCTCTCCCTGAAAGGTGCCCGTTTTTGTTGGGGTGAAAGAGTGGATGCGTATGTTCTCTCTTAGAGATAGACCTTCTATATCTACTCGTTTATAGATACTCTCTTTGGCACACCAATAGAGCAGTAGATGTGTCAGCTCTTGAGTAGGAGTAATATCTGCTATCTCCTCTTCTTGCAAAAATTTATGCTGTACCTTTTTTACCTGTTTGCGCATACCCTCTATGTCGATGCCAACGGGATGTGCGCTAGAGAGGGCTATGGCTACATATCTCTCTGCATGCGAGATGCTGATTTGGTAGGAGTGGTCTGTAAAATAGGGCTTTCCACTAGGTAGATGGGCTATTGTTTTTTTGTCATGACACATTGCCTCTACAAGTTGGAGTACATTTCTGGTTTCTCTGTCTCGTCTTTTTTCCTCTTTCTCTCCGAGGTCTATTTCCCAGACACCTATGGTTATATCTTCTATTTTGCGGATAAAGCAGAGTGGCATTTAGTGGCGATTTAATTCAAAAGTATCCATCCATCTACGTATGTCTAGTTGTATATATTCCAATGTAGACTGTAATGAATCGGAGTTTGCTGAATGGTTAAAATAGAGGGAAGCGGTAAAAAAGTAGGAGGTGCTATCGGTTAGTGAAAACTGAATGGGTGTGGCTACTTTACCCTCTAATTGATAGAGTAGGCCATATGTTTTTCGCTGAGGATTGCTATATTCCTTTATATGGATGGCAGTAGCCACTGTGGTATGTTGATACACTATACGATGTGCCTCTTTGGCATATTGTTCAAACTGCTCTTTTTCTATAGCATGCCAAGTGGCATAGACCTGTGCATCTAGTTGGGGATAGAGTAGGTTGCAGAATATCTCGCCTTTTTTGGTGGTTCGTGCAGTAAAACGTGCTTGGTTCGACTGCTCAAATCTAAAAGGAAGGGTATCTGTGGTATAGCTATACTGCGGTGTGGGTAGCTGTTTACTTAATGGCTTAGTTGATGTATTGCTACAGGCCAAGCAGCAGCCAATTAAGCAGCAACCAGCTAGTAGCAAATGCAGTGGTCTGTTTATTTTTTTCATCTTATTCTAATAATCGGGTAATAGTGTACATCTCACCTTTAAGATACGACGTTCGTCCATCTCGATGACCTGAAAAATATAGTTCTTATAGCTCAGCTTCTCTCCTTCGCTAGGAAATTGTCCCTTGATAGCTAAGAGAAGTCCGGCTAAGGTATCGGCATCTTCGCCAATCTCTTCAAACACAGACTCGTCTACCTGTATGGCTTTATAGAAATCTACCAATGATATCTTGGCCTCAAAGATAAAGGTAGTCTCATTCTCTTTGGTAAAGAAGAGCTCTTCGTTGTCGTATTCATCGTTGATATCTCCTACAATCTCCTCAATCACATCCTCTAGTGTTACTAATCCGGATGTGCCACCAAACTCATCCACAACAATGGCTATGTGCACTTTGTTGTTTTGAAACTCGCGTAACAGATCGTCTATCATTTTGGTTTCTGGTACAAAATAGGCTTTTCGGATAAGCGATTGCCAACGGAATTCTTTGCCGCTAATAAGGTTAGGTAGTAAATCTTTTACATATAAGATGCCCTTAATATTATCTTTTGACCCCTCATAAACCGGTATTCTGGAGAAGCTGTGCTCAAGAATAGAGGCATAGACCTCGTCAAGAGGTGTCTCTATCTCAAAATCAATCATATCCATTCTAGAGATCATGATGTCGTTTGTGGTTTCTTTTCCAAAACGAATGATGCTTTCAATAATGTCATTCTCTTCTCGTAGCTCGTTGGTGGCATTGTTTTCGTAGTTCTTTGTTAACTCTTCTACCGATAGATTATGTGTATGTCTATTGGAGTAGAGATTGATAAAGAAGGACCTCTTGATTAGCAGGGAGGTAAACGGCGACAATAGTGGGAGTAGCTTACTGAAGAACCCAACCGTTTTTAAACAAAAAGAGAGTGGTTGACTGGTTCTAAAGATAGAGGAGAGTAGATTGCCCGAGAGAAGCAGTACCATAATGGCAAAGATAGAGGAGATGGCAAATTGAAGAATGGGTACACTATAGGTCATCCAATCTGCAAAAAAGTAGTTAATCAGTAAGATAAAGGTAAGATTGATGCAGTGGTTGGAGAGAACAAAAGTGGCGAGCAGCCGTTCTGAGCTGTTCATCAACTTCCTCAATTTTCCTTCGGGGAGGCTTTCATTTTGGCTTAAATCGTTTAGTTCTCTAGCCGTGATGGAAAAATAAGCCACTTTAGCTGTTGAAAAAAAACCGTATGCCAAGAGTAGAAGGAGGGCAAACGCAAGAGATAAAAGAGCTCCTACAGAAGGAGCCTCAATTTTCAAGGTAAAAAACAAATCGAAGAATCGGTTTAAATACGAGTCAGGGTCCAAGGAGTAAAATTTTAGTTAAACAATCACGATAACAGGAGCTTTATGCTCCTGTTGTCGTGTATAAATTAAAAGGGCAAATCGTCTGTATCTTCCCCCGCTGCTGGAGCTGCTGCAGGTTTTCCTGCTGTGCTCTCTGCTGGTGCAGCTGGTGCGGACTTACCTGCTGTTGACTGTCCCTTAGGCGACAACATCTCCATAGAATCGGCAAAGACCTCTGTGATGTATCTTGTAACACCATTCTTATCGTCATAGTTGCGCGTTCTGAGTTTTCCTTCCACATAAAGTTTATCGCCTTTGTGTACATACTTTTCTGCAACCTCTGCCAAACCACGCCATAGCACAATATTATGCCACTCGGTGTGTTCTGGTACTTGTGTTCCATTTTTAAGTGTATAGGCTCTATCTGTTGTGGCCAATGTAATGTTTGCTACTGCAACACCAGAGTCTAAATATCTCACTTCGGGCTCTTTACCTACGTTGCCCAATAAAATGATTTTGTTTACCGACATAATTTATTTTTTTTAATCTATATTTCTGTCAAATATAATTTTTTTTAAAATAGTAAGCAAGCTTTTTTTATTTTTACTTACACTTTGTTCCATAAAATTTCTACCAATCTTGAAAAGGGATATTTGGTTGCTTCATTTTTGTTAACACGTAGATAAGTGGAGAAGGCTTCTGTGTTAGCGGGTAAAATAAGCTCGTATAAACTAGCGTAAATAATCTGGTGCGATAGTACATGCTTAAAGTCTTCTACTACAATGCGTAACTGTGGTTCTTTGACATCTGCTAATTCTTTTGTAAGCAATGGAGCGGTTAGCAATTGATGTAGATTGCTCTTTTTGTCGGTCTCTATGAGTGGAAATTCAAAGAGTCCTTGCCAGATATCTTTTTCTTTGCGTTGTTGCAGATAAATGGCATTGCCCGACACCACATAAAAATAGTGTAAATAGCGATTGCGTGTTTTGGTTTTCTTCTCTTTTATAGGAAGCAGTGTAACCAAATTTTGTGCAAGTGCAAGGCAGGAGTCGGCCAATGGACACTCCTCGCAACGTGGTGCTTTGGGGGTACATTGGAGCGCACCAAATTCCATAATCGATTGGTTGTGTAGACCCGGATTTTCTACATCGAGTAGGGTATAGGCTAATTCTTTGAATCGTTTTTTCCCCTTGGTAGAATCGATAGGGTCGGATAGTCCAAAATATCTACTCAACACCCGATAGACATTACCATCTACCACGGCATGTGGTTCGTTGTATGCAAACGAGCTGATGGCGGCTGCTGTATATTCGCCTACCCCCTTTAAGCGTAATAGCTCTTGATAAGTGGTGGGGAATTTTTCTTTTATACTTTTTGCTGCTGCGTGCAGATTGCGTGCTCTGGAATAGTAGCCCAGTCCTTGCCATAGTTTCAAAACCTCCTCCTCCTCTGCCATTGCTAGTGCTTGGTAAGTGGGAAAGTGGGTAATGAATCGTTGATAGTAGTTGTATCCTTGCGCCACTTTTGTTTGCTGGAGAATAATTTCGGAGATCCAAATTAGATAGGGATCGTTTATTTCTCTCCAGGGCAAATCTCTTTTATGCTCTGCATACCATGTAATGATTGTCTGACTAAAGCTATTCATGCTAGTAATAATGTGTTTATTTGTGCAAAAATAGGGTAAGATAGTGAAGAACCTTACTTTTTTTTGAAAATTATGAGATATTATTTTTTTTGATAGTCAAAAAGCCATATATTTGCATTCCAAAAAATTAGAAAAAAGCATATATATTTTTTAGACAAATGACAAAAGCAGATATTGTAAACGAAGTGTCCATGAGTACTGGTGTTGAGAAAGAAGCCGTACTGGCAACTGTTGAAGCTTTTATGGAGACAGTGAAGAAGTCTCTAGCAAAGGGTGAGAACGTGTATCTAAGAGGATTCGGTAGTTTTATTGTAAAAGAACGGGCGCAGAAGACAGCTCGAAACATTTCTCGGAATACGACTATCATTATAGATGCCCACAAGGTTCCGTCGTTTAAACCGGCTAAGGTGTTTATGAATTTAGTGAAAATTTAGAACAAGAGTATTAATTATAAAATTTTGAAGCTATGCCAAGCGGAAAGAAAAAGAAGAGACATAAAATGTCTACTCACAAGCGTAAGAAAAGATTGAGAAAAAACAGACATAAGACTAAAAAATAATTAGTCTATGTAATGACGCTAATAAAGAACAAACTTGTAAAGCTTTAATCTTTCAAGTTTGTTCTTTGTGTAAAAGGACCCTAGTAAATGAAGTAAAGAAAGAAGAAAAGTGAAAAGCGAATTAGTTGTAAATGTACAACCCAAAGAGATTGCCATTGCGTTGCTCGAAAATCAGCAACTGGTGGAGTTACAAAAAGAGGGGAGAGATTCCTCCTTTTCTGTGGGAAATATGTACATAGCCCGTGTAAAAAAAATTATGCCGGGTTTGAATGCTTGTTTCGTGAATGTTGGTTATGAAAAAGACGCTTTTCTTCACTATTTAGACTTAGGACCTCAATTTAACTCACTCGATAAATATGTAAGACAAACATTTAGTAACCAAAAAAAGAGTAGAGCTCTTTCTAAGGCTACTATATTGCCTGATATCGAGAAAGAGGGTACAATAGCAAATACATTAAAAGTAGGACAAGAGTTGGTGGTTCAGATTGTGAAAGAACCCATTTCTACCAAAGGTCCTCGTTTAACCTGTGAACTATCGTTTGCAGGACGGTATTTAGTTTTGATTCCTTTTAATGATAAAGTCTCTGTTTCACAAAAAATTAAGTCTGCTGAGGAGCGCGCCCGACTAAAGAATCTGTTGCAAAGCATTAAGCCCAAAAACATGGGTGTTATTGTACGTACAGTTGCCGAGGGTAAGCGTGTTGCTGAGCTGAATGGAGAACTGAAAGTTTTACTAAAACATTGGGATGATGCAATGAAGAAGGTGCAAAGCAGCACTACCTATCCCACTTTAGTGTACGAAGAGACCAGTAGAGCTATTGCTCTGTTGCGCGATTTGTTTAATCCTTCATTTGAAAACATCTATGTTAATCAAAAAGATGTATATGAGGAAATTAAAGATTATGTTACTTTGATTGCTCCCGAAAGAGCAGATCTAGTAAAATATTATACCGGTCAACTCCCCATTTTTGATAATTTTGCTATCACTAAGCAGATTAAAGCATCGTTTGGAACAACCATTTCGTACAAACGTGGTGCTTATCTTATTATCGAACATACAGAGGCCTTACATGTTGTAGATGTAAACAGCGGCAATCGATCTAAAGGGTCGAATGGACAAGAAGGAAATGCTATTGATGTGAATTTAGGTGCTGCCGATGAGCTTGCGCGACAATTACGTTTGCGCGACATGGGTGGCATTATTGTGGTAGATTTTATAGATATGCACGATGCAGCGAACCGACAAAAACTTTTTGAGCGTATGTCTCAAAATATGCAGTTAGATCGCGCTCGTCATAACATTTTACCATTGAGCAAGTTTGGGCTCATGCAAATTACCCGCCAACGTGTGCGTCCTGCTATGGATGTGGATACAAGTGAAACTTGTCCTACCTGTTTTGGAAAGGGGACTATTAAACCCTCCATCTTATTTACAGACACACTAGAGAGTAAAATTGATTATTTAGTTAATAAAGTGAAGATAAAACGTTTCAAACTACATGTTCATCCCTATGTGGAGGCTTATGCTACCAAAGGCGTATTGTCACTTAAACGTAAGTGGCAAGTGAAATATGGTTTAGGCTTGAAACTGATACCCAATCAAGATTTGGCACTATTACAGTACAAATTTTTTGATATGATGGGTGAAGAAATTGATATGAAAGAAGAAATAGAAACGAAATAACATTTCTATCGAATAAAAAGAAAGAGCGGGTATGATAATTTATCATACTCGCTCTTTCTTTTTGCACTTTTGCGGATGGACTCCTGGTTTACTCTTCTATTTTTTAAGATGCAGATCGATGATATTGGTTATCTCTGTAGATATTTCGCCA
>JAQWAN010000108.1 GCA_028707655.1 Bacteroidaceae bacterium | reverse complement strand
GCATACTCTACCACTTTTTTTGTAAGTGCTACGTTTTCATCGTAAGAGAAATGAGAACCATCAATCATTACAGATGAGAAACCCATATCCACACAAGATTTACATGTTTCAAAAGTATCACCATGATCTAAATGAAGAACGATTTGAGGTTTTTTGCAACCTAGTTCTTTTGCATACTCAACAGCACCCTCAGCCATATAGCGAAGAAGTGTTTGATTAGCATATGCACGTGCACCTTTAGATACTTGAACAATAACAGGTGAGTTAGTTTCTGAAGAAGCTTGAACAATTGCTTGCAATTGCTCCATATTATTAAAATTAAAAGCTGGGATAGCGTATCCGCCTTTTACAGCCTTAGCAAACATCTCTTTCGTGTTTACCAATCCTAAATCTTTGTAATTAATCATATTCTTAATGTTTTAGTGATTTAAATTGTACCGCAAAAGTAATCATAAAAATTGAATTAGTGCACATACTGTTTTATAATATAACAAAAAATAGCATTCTTTCTCTATCATTATTTAGAGGAAGAATGCTACATTCTAATCTATTGCTAAAGCAAGCAATAAAATGGTATCTTATTTTACTTCTTTTACCAAGTAGATATAGGTAGGAAGATGGTCACTATAACCATTTAACCATACTCCACCAGCATGTGTACGTTTTGGATAGCCTTTATATTTTCCAGAGGTTTGAAACAAATACTCTGGCATAAACACAAGATTCTTATAAAATTTCAATGTAGAATAATCTTTACCCAACATGTTTCCTGTAAAAACAATTTGATCAAAAAGATTCCATTTACCATGGTAACATAAAGTTCCAATTCCCTTTTTAACTAATAAGTTCCACCAAGGGTTGTATAGATCGTGTGCATCACAATCTTTCGCCTCACGTTTAGCACCTAAAGCCTTAGCCATACTCTTATCGAATGGGTCATCGTTCATATCCCCCATAATCACAATTTTCATAGCTGGGTCAATACGCAACAACGAGTCTTTAATAGCTCTTACTTGACGTCCAGTGTTTTCTCGTGCAGGCGACGAAGCAAAACGAGAAGGCCAGTGATTCACAATAATACTCATAGACTCCCCTGCAAGCTCACCACGAGCAATCAAGAAGCCACGTGTAAGATGTGTAGTATCATTATTAGGATAAGTACATTCTACTAGGCGGCTGTTCATTAATTTAAACAATTTAGGGTTGTATAAAAGAGCACAATCTACACCACGTCTGTCTGGTCCTTCATGAAACACAATCTTATATCCTCTTTTTGCCAAAGCAGGTTGTTTCACCAAATCGTTTAATACACGAAGGTTTTCTATTTCAGAAACACCAATAGCAGCAGGTCCCATTGGTAGTTTATCGGTAGAGATATCTGCCAAGACCTCTGACATATTTTTTAACTTAGCCATATATTTCATGGTTCCCCACTTCATCTGACCATCTGGTAGATATTCAAAATCTCTCTTTCCTTCGTCGTGAATGGTGTCAAATAGATTTTCTTGGTTATAAAAAGCAATACTATATAAAGCATACTTTTTTTGCTGAGCACTTACCGTAAAAGAGCAAACAAGAACCAATAGCATAAGAACAAGCGCTATTCTTTTCATAATTCGTAATTAGATTAATAGTTTAATTGTAACATTTTGTCAACCAAATTCAGTCTTTTAAGGCTTTTTACTAAATTTGGGGTCACAAATATCCAAAAAAAAAATCATATACCATCCTATTTATCAAAAAATTCTTCTCTAAAATAGAATAAATTAAAAAATATTTCGTTATTTTGTCTCCGTATTTTAGGAGTCACCATTAAATTAAGGTTTGTTTCACACAATAAAATAGAGTCTTAACCACTCAAAACATACACAATTAAATTATAAATTCATGAAAAAAAAATTAGGATTATTATCGGTACTCTTATGTACCTCCTCCTTTATTTTTGCGCAGACCACAAACACTGCTAAAGATTTTAAGGAGAAGAACAATACATTTACCTTCACCGAATCACAGTTAGGTGAAGATGCTGATGTATCTCAGAGTGTAGCTGCTATTACGTCTGCCACGGATGATGTCTATTTGTCAAATGTTGGCTACTCCTTTTCTCCTATGCGATTTCGTGTTAGAGGCTACGATTCACAGTACAATGGTGTATACATCAATGGTATCCTATTTAACAATACAGAAATCGGACGTTTTAGCTATGGTTTAATCGGTGGATTGAATGATGCAACCCGTAACAAAGAGGGTATTGCTAATTTTGAGCAGAATGGTTTCTCTTTTGGTTCTATTGGTGGAGCAACAAACATTACCATGCGTGCTAGTCAATATGCTGCAGGTAATAAGTTAACCCTATCGGCTACAAACAGAAATTATGTAGCAAGAGGTATCTTTACACACTCTACTGGTCTATTAGACAATGGTTGGGCTTTTACTGGAACAATTGGTTTTAGATGGGCAAACGAAGGACAAGTGGATGGTACTTTCTACAATGCATTTTCTTACTTCTTCTCTGCAGAGAAAAAGATTGACGACCGCAACAGCATCTCCATCAGTTCCTTTGGTGCACCAACAGAACGTGGACAACAAGGTGCTTCTACACAAGAGGCTTACGATTTAGCTGGTAGTAACTATTACAATCCATATTGGGGTTATCAAAACGGAGAGAAACGTAACTCACGTGTTGTTCGCTCTTTTGAACCAACCACCATTGCTACATGGAACTTTGAGCTAGATAAAAAAACAAAATTGGTAACTAGCTTGGCATTCAAATATAGCAGCTACGGTACAAGTGCTTTTGGCTTTGGCAACAATGCTTTAGACCCTCGTCCCGACTATACTAAAAAATTACCTAGCTACTTTACAGACGCAGAAAAAGAGGCTGTTACCAAAGCATGGGAAACAGACGAAGCTTATCGTCAAGTAAATTGGGATGAGATTTATAGAACCAATCAACAACAAAACCAATTTAACGAAACCGCATCGTACTATTTGGAGGAGCGTCATAACGACCAAATGACACTTGCACTTAGCTCTGTGCTTAACAAATCGTTCAAAAGCACCCATCTAACAGCAGGTCTAGAGGTTAATTCTACTAAAGGTCTACATTTCAAAAAGATGAAAGATCTTTTAGGAGCAACTAGTTTTGTCGATTTAGATGCTTTTGCTATTCGTGATTTTGGCGAGACATCTCCAATGGCACAAAACGATATGGACAATCCTAATCGTTCTATAGCAACTGGCGACAAGTTTGGTTATAACTACAATGTATATAACAACAAAGCTCGCTTATTTGCACAAGGTAAAACCGTAACACGTTACTTCGACTTTTTCTATGGTGCAAATATTGGAGGCACACAAATGTATCGTGACGGTTTAATGCGTAACGGACGTGCTCCCGAAGGAAATGCATCCAAAGGACTAAGTGATAAGAAATTCTTCACCGAATATGCAGTTAAGGGTGGAGCAACCTTTAAGATTAACAGAAACCATACATTCACATTAAGCGGTATCTACGAAAATCGTGCACCACTTAGTCGTAATGCATTTGTTGCACCACGTATCAAAAACTTATACGTAGATGGTATAACAACTGAAAAAATCTTAAACGGTAACTTTGACTATAACTTCACTGTAGGTCCAGTTCACGGACGTATCGGTGCTTTCTATACTAAATTTACAGATGTAACAGAATTAGAAGCTTTCTATGATGACGATTCTCATAAATTCACTTACTTGTCTATGAACAACATCGACAAACAAAACTATGGTTTTGAAGCAGGTGTAGAGGTTCGTATCAACTCTTCATTGAGTGTAACTGGATTAGCAACCTATTCGGATAGCCAATACAAAAACAATCCAACAGCTACTTTAACTTACGAGAGTAGTAACGAGGTAGTAACTGGCCAAACCGTTTATTGCAAAGACTTCCGTCAAAGCGGAACACCACTATCCGCATATAGTCTTGGTATTGACTACAACAAAAGTGGATGGTTCTTCAGTGTAAACGGTAACTATTACGATGATATCTATTTAGATTTCTCTACTATTCGCCGTTTGAGTAAAACAATTATAGCAGAAGAGAACAGAGACCCACAAGAAAAACTTGCTGGAGGATTTATGTTAGATGCTTCTATTGGTAAATATATTCGTTTAAGTAAAGGTAGATCCATCAGCATCAACCTAAGTGGTAACAACCTACTAAACAAAACCGACCAACGTACAGGTGGATACGAGCAAAACCGTATCGATGGGGATAAATATCAAAGTAAATACTTTTATGCTAGAGGTATCAATGGATATCTTAACATCAGTTACCGCTTTTAATTTAGTATAATATTTAAGAAATAGAAAAATGAAAAAATTAAAAAACATAGTATTCCTATGCATGTCGCTTGCTGTTACTTTATCGGCATGTACAGACGATTTTGATGATCCAACCATAGAGAGATTAAACCCTGTCTATGAGGGAGCGCCTGTGAATACAACCATAGCCGAATTAAAAACACAATTTGATGCTGCTATATTCGCTAATCCAGATACACGTACACAAATTACAGACGATATTATTATAGAGGGTGTGGTTACAGCAAACGACCGTAGCGGTAACTTCTACAAAGGTATCTATATCCAAGATGCAACTGCAGCTATTAAGATTTCTGTAGATGCAACACATCTATGTGCTGCTTTTCACATTGGACAAAGAGTGGTGGTTAACTGTAAAGACCTCTATATTGGAGGTTACAGAAATCACGCACAACTTGGTGCAGATTATAATGGTACAGTAGGACGTATGTCGTTAACTGAATTTAATCAACACGTAACAAGAGATGCTTCCTCCTCTCCAGATAATTTACCTACACCAATAGAAGTAACTTCTTCTCAATCTGTAGATAAGATGATGGACGGTATGTTAGTAACATTAGTAGATGCAATTTTCCCTACAGCTGGTTATTCTTACTTTGCAGATGCCGTATCAGGCGAAGCAGGTACATCGAACACCACTATCTTAATGGAATCGGATTATTCTACTATTACAAAACGTACGAGCAACTATGGTTCAGGTATTGCGAATCAGATTATACCAGAGGGCACAGGACGTGTAACGGGTATCTTCTCTCGTTATGTAAACTCATGGCAAATTACGATCCGCGACATCAATGATTTATCAGGATTTACATTCCCTGAAGAGATTAAACCAGCTGGAGCTGGTACAAAAGAGGATCCCTATTCAGTAATTGGTTCCATGGGTAAATCTGGCGAAGGCTGGGTGAAAGGATATGTTGTTGGAGCAATTGATGGTATGACTATCACAGAGGGAGCCGATTTTGAGGCACCATTTGATGCCTACTCTAACCTTCTATTAGCAGCCTCTCCAGATGAGACTAGTTTTTACAAATGTATCGCTGTTCAACTACCTACTGGCGAAATTCGTGATAATCTTAAGTTAAGCGATACAAATACAGAAAATGGTGAAAAAACAATGACATATCCAGAAAGATTAGGTCAAGAGGTACTTCTTTATGGTTCATTTGATGCTTACTTTGGTGTTTCTGGTCTTAAAGACACCGGTTGTGCTTATGTAGGCGACACTAAATATGGTGTAGATATTTCTAATGCCGTATTCTATGAGCCATTTGCAGCCTCACAAGGAGAATTCTCTATTGTAGATATCTTGAAACCAGAAACATTATCTTATGTATGGGCATTCAAAGATAGATATGGTATGGTAGCTTCAGGTTATCTATCAGGTAAGAACAATGCAGTAAACTCTTGGTTAATATCACCAGCCATTGATTTATCAGCAAAAACAACAGCTAAACTAACCTTCCAAAATGCAGCTAATTACTTTGCATCCGGAAAGGTACCAGAAGAGGTGGCAGTTTGGGTTACTACTAGCTACACCGATGGTGCAGCCATTGATGAAACACAATGGACAAAACTTGAATTCACCTACCCAGCAGGTAATAGTTGGAACTTTATGTCCTCAGGAGATATCAATTTAGATGCCTTTGCTGGACAAAGCAATGTACGCATTGCCTTCCAATATAAGAGTACAGCAACCAAAGCAGGTACATGGGAAGTTGCCAAAGTATTAATTGATTAATACCCACAAAACTTTAAAAAAAAGGATGTATCCACCATTGGATACATCCTTTTTTTATGTGAAAAATCTTTGCACAGGCACGTCAAGAGCACTTTAATTACGTAAGCCCCTACCATCTATTCAAAAGAGCATAAAAAGTACAGATAAAAAAACACAAAAAGATTTGTCATGTAAAACAAAAGTATTAAATTTGCGCTCTGAAACATGTACCATTACACCTTTATTGTTACCAGCAATAAGTAATTTTGAAGTAAAAATATTAAACTCACACAGCAATGAAAAAAGGTATTCATCCAGAATCATATCGTCCAGTAGTATTTAAAGATATGTCAAACGGAGATATGTTTTTATCTCGTTCCACTCACGGCACAAAAGACACCATCGAATTTGAAGGCGAAACTTATCCACTAGTTAAGCTTGAGATCTCTGGTTCTTCACATCCTTTCTACACCGGTAAAACTAATTTGATTGATACCGCAGGTCGTGTAGACAAGTTCATGACTCGTTACGGAAATCGTAAAAAATAATAGGAACAAAAATCCTACAAAAACTGGATTAGGCCGCGCCTAATTCAGTTTTTTTTTCCCCTAAGAATAAAAACCAGTACAACACCAACATGAAAAAAAACACGTTCTACTTTCTTCTATTTCTCCTACTTCTTATTGGATGTAAAGAAAACAGCTCCTATACTAGTAGCGAAGAACCCAGCAACGCAGCAAATCTGATTGAAGTACCCGCTTTGAGTAACGATTCAAACGACCTATTCATCAATCATTCTACCACCATAGATGGCAAAAAAGTAACCACTTTTAGCTTAGAATACGATCGTGCGCAACGCCATGCCAAGTGGGTTGCTTTTAGTTTTGACCGTACAACGGCTAAAACAGGATCAGGAAGAACAGACCAATGGGGCGACGACCCAGCTATACCTTCTAACGATCGCAGTAGTCGCAGCGATTTCTACGGATATGACCGCGGACATATCTGTGCC
>JAQWAN010000107.1 GCA_028707655.1 Bacteroidaceae bacterium | reverse complement strand
CTAGCACATGATATAGATTTGAATGTAGTTAAACAAAGTATAGACAATTTATTGCGTAAAGATGCTCTTTCAACATCAGTTAATATGGATGACATTTTATTGTCAGACGACGCTTCTCGCATTTTAGAATTGGCTATTTTAGAGTCTCGAGTACTTAAGAGTGATTCTTCTTATCCTGTACACCTATTATTGGCTATTTTAAGAGATGATAAGAGTAATGTTGTAACTCTGTTGAAACCCTATGATATATCCTACTCCTCCGCATCACATTTTTTGCAATTTAAGACAAAAGATACTATATCTTTAAGTCCTAGTGCCACTTTAAACGAAGATGATGATGACGATTATGAAGACGATTTTCCATCTTGGAAAGATAAAGAAGCAGCTGCCGAACATTCTTCAGCTAAACAAAATACAGCAACTCTAACTCCTGTTTTAGATAACTTTGGAACAGATCTAACGCAGTCAGCCGAAGATGGCTTACTCGATGCTGTAATTGGTAGAGAGAACGAGATTAATCGATTGGCGCAGATTCTTTGTCGTCGCAAAAAGAACAATCCTATATTAATAGGCGACCCCGGTGTTGGTAAATCGGCTATTGTAGAAGGACTAGCATTACGCATTGCTGAGCACAAAGTGTCCAGAATGTTGTTTGATAAACGTATCGTAGCACTCGATTTGTCGGCTGTTGTGGCTGGAACAAAATACAGAGGTCAATTTGAAGAGCGTATCCGCTCTATTCTAAAAGAGTTAAAGAAAAACCCTAACATTATAATATTTATAGATGAGATTCACACCATAGTAGGTGCAGGTTCAGCAGCAGGGTCAATGGATGCTGCTAATATGCTAAAACCTGTTTTAGCCCGTGGAGAGATTCAATGTATCGGTGCAACGAGTGTTAAGGAGTACCGTAGTTCAATTGAAAAGGATGCTGCTTTAGAGCGTAGATTCCAAAAAGTTCTAGTCAACCCTACTACCTTAGAGGAAACATTTAAGATTTTGAATAACATCAAAGACCGCTACGAAGAGCACCACAACGTTACTTATACAGAGGAAGCTATTAACTCATGCGTTCAATTAGCCGATCGTTATATCTCGGATAGGAATTTCCCAGATAAAGCCATTGATATACTAGATGAAGCAGGTGCAAGAGTACATTTAGTAACCGTCTCTGCTCCCAAAGAATTAGAAGAACAAGAAGCTTTGATTGCTTCCATTAAGCTTAAAAAGATAGAAGCAGTAAAACAACAAAACTTTGAATTAGCGGCCAGTTATCGCGATAAGGAAAAAACACATGTAGCCCTGCTCGAAGAATTGACAAAAAAATGGAAGAAACAACAGCGAGAAAACAAACAAATAGTTAATAGAGACCAGGTAGAAAATGTGGTTTCCTCTATCACGGGTATTCCTGTTAGCAGGATGGCTATAGTGGAGAATAAGAAACTCATCAAAATGAATGAGCAATTAAAAGCTGCTGTTATTTCACAAGATACAGCCGTTGATAAGCTCGTAAAAGCCATTCGCCGCGGCCGTACCGGCTTAAAAGATCCGAATAGACCCATTGGTTCCTTTCTTTTTTTAGGTCCCACAGGCGTAGGTAAAACACTGTTAGCAAAAGAGCTAGCCAAAAACATGTTTGGCTCAGCAGATGCTATTATTCGAATAGACATGAGTGAGTACATGGAGAAATTTGCAGCATCTCGTCTTATAGGAGCACCTCCAGGATACGTAGGCTATGAAGAAGGTGGTCAATTATCCGAGAAAGTAAAACGTAAACCTTACTCTATCGTTTTGTTTGATGAGATAGAAAAAGCACACTCTGATGTTTTCAATATCTTACTGCAAATAATGGATGAGGGCCGTTTAACCGATAGTTCAGGATGTACTATTGATTTTAGGAATACAGTTATTATTATGACCTCTAATATTGGGTCACGTCAAATAAAAGAGCGTAAATCATCTCTTGGATTTGAACTAAACACACCAGAGAGTAATGAAGCTGCAACAAAATCCATTATAAAAAAATCATTAGAGAAAACATTTTCTCCTGAATTTTTAAATCGAATTGATGAGATTATTACATTCAGTTCTCTACAGTTAAACGACATACAAGAGATAATAACTATAGAATTAAATTTACTCTCCAGTAGAATAGCCAAATTAGGTTACACACTTCAAATATCCGATGCTGCAAAAAGATATATAGCAGAAAAGGGGTACGACTCCAAATATGGTGCTCGCCCATTAAAACGAGCAATTCAAAGCTATTTAGAAGATGCAATCGCTGAAAAACTGATTCAATCGGATTTACAAAGCGGAGCAACTATCTCTGTAGACTTGACAGAAGATACCAAAAAGATTTGTGTAGAGACAAGCGCTACTTCTACGGAATAACAAGACAAATTGTCAGCTATTTTATACTAGGGAAACGTAGTATACTATTTAAATAAAAAAAATAAAATAATTATGCAAAAAGGAAACATTGGGGTTACCACAGAGAATATATTCCCCATCATTAAGAAGTTTTTATACAGTGATCATGACATCTTTTTACGTGAATTAATTTCGAATGCTGTCGATGCTTCCCAAAAGTTAAAGACACTTGCTTCTGTAGGTGAATTTAAAGGCGAGCTAGGCGATTTATCCGTAAGGGTAAAGATAGATGGTAACAAGTTGATTATCTCCGATAGAGGAGTTGGTTTAACAGCCGAAGAGATTGACAAATACATCAATCAGATTGCATTGTCGGGTGCTAATGATTTCTTAGACAAATATAAAACAGATGCTAATGCAATTATTGGTCATTTTGGACTCGGATTTTATTCTGCTTTCATGGTTGCCAGTAAAGTAGAGATTGTTACAAAATCGTTTAAAGAAGAAGCACAAGCAGTTAAATGGAGTTGTGATGGAAGTCCTGAGTTTAGCATAGAGGAGATTGAAAAAGAGGATCGCGGAACCGATATTATATTATATCTCGACGATGATTCTAAGGAGTTCTCCACAAAAGAACGAATTGAAACGCTGCTAAACAAATACTGTAAATTCCTTCCTGTTCCTGTTGTTTTTGGTAAAAAAACAGAATGGAAAGATGGTAAACAAGTAGATACCGACGAGGATAACACAATTAACGAGACTAATCCTATTTGGAACCGTAAACCAAGTGAACTTACAGATGAAGACTACAAAAAGTTCTATAGCAAACTCTATCCAGCAAGCGATGAGCCATTGTTTTGGATCCATTTAAATGTAGATTATCCTTTTAACTTAACAGGTATACTTTACTTTCCAAAAATCAAGTCAAATATTGACATGAACCGCAATAAGATTCAACTCTATTGCAACCAGGTATATGTAACGGACTCTGTAGAAGGCATCGTTCCCGATTTCTTAACCCTACTACATGGTGTTATTGATTCTCCAGATATTCCATTAAATGTATCTCGTTCTTATCTACAAAGTGATTCAAATGTTAAGAAAATCTCTACTTATATCACGAAGAAGGTTTCCGACCGTTTACAATCCATTTTCAAAAAAGAACGTGCCGATTTTGAGAAGAAATGGGATAATTTAAAATTATTCATTCACTATGGTTTATTAACAGCAGAAGATTTCTATGCCAAAGCAAGCAAATACGCTTTATTAAAAGACACCGATGCAAGTTACTACACCTACGATGAGTACAAAACACTCATCAAGGAGAATCAGACAGATAAAGAAGATAATTTGATTTATCTGTATGCCACCAATAAGGAGGAACAACATGCGCATATTGAGGCTGCAAAAAACAAAGGTTACAATGTTTTATTGATGGATGGTCAGTTAGATGTACCGGTTATCAGTATGCTTGAACAAAAATTTGAAAAATCACGTTTTGTTAGAGTAGACAGTGATATTGTTGACCACTTAATCATCAAAAAAGACCATACTGAAACGGTTGTTGAATCTGAACAACAAGATGTCTTATCTGACATTTTCAAGAGCCAATTGCCTAAGATTGAAAAAGTAGAGATTAGTGTTTCTGCTCAAGCATTAGGTGAGAACGCGCAACCTGCCATTATCACACAAAGCGAATATATGCGACGCATGAAAGAGATGGCAACTGTTCAGGCAGGTATGAGCTTTTATGGTGAGATGCCAGACATGTTTACCTTGTCTATTAATGCAGACCACGCTTTAGTAAAAGAGGTACTTACTAACGAGAAAGAAAAATGTGCCGATCAACTAGCGCCAATCAACACCGAAATATCTACTCTTCAATCTGAATTAGATGCTTTAAAGAAAAGCACTGAAGGGAAAAAAGAGGAAGAGATTGCAACAGCAGATAAAGAGCACATTGCTGACCTTGAAAAATCAATTGAGAAACAACGTACAGAAAAGAGCAAATTACTTGCTGATTTTGCTAAGGAACAACCTATCGTTAAGCAATTAATTGATTTAGCACTTCTACAAAACAATATGCTAAAAGGAGAAGCACTTACTAAGTTCATCAAAAGAAGTCTTGATTTAATCAAGTAAGCCACCTTTACTACTAAATCCCGTAAATAAAAGAGGATACACCTTTTTATTTACGGGATTTTTTTTGTGATTTTATACCGGTAGTTCTGTTATTTCAACCAAATATTACTACTTTTGAGACTAAATCTACCCATTAATTTAATCAGCAAATAGGTATCATGAATAAAATAGTTTATTTCTTACTCTTTCTCTTTTTCAGTCTTACCAGTGTAAAGGCACAGAAGGTAGGTCTTGTACTAAGTGGAGGTGGAGCAAAAGGACTCACTCACATAGGCGTTATTAAAGCGTTAGAAGAAAACCATATCCCTATCGATTATATCACGGGTACATCCATGGGGGCCATTATTGGATCACTCTATGCCATGGGTTATTCGCCAGCAGAGATGACCAAGTTACTTTCTTCCGACGAATTTAAACGTTGGTACACTGGAGAAGTAGAGCAAAAATATATCTATTACTTTCTCAAAGAAAACCAATCCGCTAGGTTCCTAAAAGTAGACCTATCGCTTAGAAAAGATTCTATTTATAAAGTAGCTCCCATTGGTTTTCCAACTAGTGTAGTAAGTCCGATACAGATGAATGTTGCATTTATTGAGCTCTTTGCCAAAAGCACCGCACTTTGTAATGGCAATTTCGATAATCTCTTTGTACCCTTCAGATGTATTGCTTCCGATGTCTACAACAAACAGAAATTGACCCTTCGTTCAGGCGATTTAGGCGATGCTGTTAGAGCTTCAATGAGTTTCCCTGCTGTCTTTAAGCCCATTGAGATAGACAGCGTACTAGTCTATGATGGGGGCATCTACGACAACTTTCCTAAAGAAACAATGCGCAAAGATTTTAATCCCGATATTATCATTGGTAGTGTTGTAGCAAAAAATCCATCCAAGCCAAAGCAAGGAGATTTTATGAGTCAGATGGAAAATCTCATTATGCATAAAACAGATTATTCACTTACAGCCTCCGAAGGTGTATTAATGACATTTGAATATACCGATGTTAATTTGCTCGATTTTGATCGCATAGAAGAACTCGAAAAGAATGGATACGACTATGCCATGAATCTAATGGACTCCATTAAATCGCGTATTCATAGACGAGTTTCTCCCAAAAAAATAAGACAACAACGTATTCAGTTTAAACGCAAATTACCTCCACTTGTTTTCAAAGAAATAAGTATCACGGGCATTACTGAGGAACAAGCCCATACACTTGAGCTCTTTTTCCATAACTCCCCTACTGAGGTTTTTGATTACGAGAAGTTTAAGATGACCTATTTTCACCTATTGTCTAACGATGCAATAGCTGAAATCATACCACACGCTGTCTTTAATGAAAAAGAGAAAGTCTACCATCTCTACTTGAATGTTCGTATGCGCGATAACATCTCTATAAGCATAGGTGGAAATGCATCTACCACATCATCTAGTGAGGTCTATTTTGGACTAAAATATCGTAATCTAAGTAAGCACTACAAAGAGTATGAGCTATCCGGTTACCTAGGTAAAGTATATAGTAATATTGAATTCTCCACACGCATCAATTTTCCTACTAAGATACCCTACACACTTAAAGTCATTGGTTCTGCCTCTTCTATTGATTATTTTAAAAACGACCATTTCTTTACCAGCACTACAGAATTATCATTCAGTAGAAAAACAGAGCAATTTATAAAAATTAGAGCTTCATTACCCTTTCGAGTAAATAGAAAAGCCGATTTTACACTTGGACTTGGACATATGGAAGATAACTATTCACAATCCACCCTCATTGACCTTGAAAAATCAAATAACTATGACACCTCCGATTATTTGCTTTTTGGCGGCTCCATCAATTTCAAGAAAAATTCATTCAATTATCGACAGTTTCCCACATCGGGTTCCAAACAATCGATTATAGGTCAAATATTCACGGGGACCGAGCGATTTACACCCAATCCATATACTACCCTTTTAAAGAGTGATAAAATAGATCATACCTGGTTACAGTTTTCCTTTAAAGATGAGCGCTATCGTACCATCTCCCCACATTTTGTACTAGGTAGTTATCTTGAGATGTTTTACTCTTCCAAGAACTTCTCAGAAAATTATACAGCCACTATACTTCAAGCCGGTAAGTTTGCCCCCACCTATAACAGTGTAATTAACTACAACGAAGCATTTGCAGCGAATCAATATGTTGCTGTTGGTGCTATCCCCATTTATAAATATAATAAGACCATTCATTTCCGTGCCCAGCTCTATGGTTTCTTACCTATTTTTCCATTAGTAAGAGAAGAAAATAATGGAGTAAGATATGGTAAGTCTTTTTCAGACATCAATTATTTAGCTGAAGCATCCGTTGTCTTTCAATTTTCCTTTGCTGCGCTAAGAGCATATGTCAATTATTATAGTGAGCCAAAAGGGAATTGGAATGTAGGTCTTTCTTTTGGATGGCAACTTTTTAATGAGAAATTCATAAAATAGAAAAAACCCACTCAAAAGGCTTGTATAATTAAAAAAAAGACGTATCTTTGCATCCGTTAAAGAAATAACAATGGCCCCGTGGCTCAACTGAATAGAGCATTTGACTACGGATCAGAAGGTTACAGGTTTGAATCCTGTCGGGGTCACTTTCTTTACAAATGGCCCCGTGGCTCAACTGAATAGAGCATTTGACTACGGATCAGAAGGTTACAGGTTTGAATCC
>JAQWAN010000106.1 GCA_028707655.1 Bacteroidaceae bacterium | reverse complement strand
GTGTAGAATCGACTACTCCAAATCCGTTGACAAGGCTCATTAATTCCTCTACGTCGGTATGGTCCGATTTAAATTGGAAGTCGCCCTTTAGTAAATCCTCCTTTAGTAGATAGGGATTTATGTTTTTCAGCGTTCCCTCTAAGTTAAAATCGGAACGACCAATCACCATTTTACTTTGGTTAATCACCATCTTCTCTGGTGTGAGTTGGAAGTTAATCAACGGAATCTGTACGTCGAGCGTATCATTTAGTTGGAAATTTCCCTTCGAGAATTGCATGGCCATAGTAGGCGACCATTGTTCGAGTATTGTTTTTCCCTCTTTGTTGTGGGTTAACTCTGCCGTGGCTGTTATGTTGTGAATAACACTAGAACGTTTTCCGGGTTGGGTTACTTCCACTTTTGTTCCACTGTATTTCCCTTGCAGGGCTACCAGTTCTTTATTCTCAACGGAGGGACCCAATAGGAAATTACCCTCGGGCATGGAGGCTCGCAACTGCATGTTATCCATCTGTGTAGAAAATTGATCGGCTTTGAACTGGAGTTGTGTGATAGGAAGCAGGGCGTTTGAGAGCCAGTCATTCATCTGCATGTTTATTGCTGCAGCGGTTAGGGTGGTGCTGATGCTCGGATGAACAGCCATGGTGATAAGTGGAGATTGAATTTCACTTGTAATAAATGGATGCTTGTTCTGTTTATAAGCGTGTTGTGGCTTATTAAATAGAATGGTAGCACTTGCACTCTCTACCTGTATGCTATCGTTGTAGCGAATATTTAGGTTTTTTGCCGTAAAGTTACCGTCTGCTTGGATGCGTTGCATTTTCTTCTCCTCTAAATCGGCTTGTTGAAACTGAGCATTCATAGCACCTTTAAGCGCGCCTTTTAGATGTGCGTTTATCTCTTGGGGTATAAAACCTTGGAAATCGCTCAATTTTAAATCTCCTGCTACTGCTAGATTACAGATCTTTTTGTCTAACAGGTCTTTCACAGAACCGGATAGGCTAATGTTACTGTTATGGATAGTGGCAGTGGCTTTTTGGATTTGTAGTGAGGATTGTTCTGCTTCGTTTAACTGCAGATCTGCCAAAAAGTGGGTCTGAATATTCCGAATGGTGGGGTATCTTTTATAGCTAACCTTTCCATCTAAATAGTACATGTTTGCAGTGATATGTGGGAGGTGAGTTGCGTTGTAAACGCCTGTTATACGTCCATCTACACTTCCTGTACCCTGTAGAGCTAAGTCTTTGAGCATTGCCTTATAGCTCGTAGGCAGTAGGTCTAGGAGCGTTGGTATATCCCATGTATTGGTTTTGTAGGTTAATGCAATGTCTAGATCTTTATTTTCTTTCTCTCTTACATCTCCCGAGAGGGATACCTCTTGCTGATCTAACCGAAAATGTGCATCGGAGAGATGAATGGCCGATCCTTGTTGTGTTAAGATAAAGGGTAGTGCTATTTCTACTGCATTTCCTTTTAAGTAATCTTCTTGGTTATGATTAAAAGAGAGAGTGGGAATTTGTAGTTGTACGTTTCCAGCAATCGCCTCTTTTTCTTGTTTGATGCTTATCTTACAGCTTGTGCCGGCTATTAATAGGTGCATCGGTACACTATCTGTTAGGGCTACGGAGAGTTCTTCATTGGTAAATGTACCCTCTAGCTGTAGGGCGTTTCTTGACCATTCTCCCTCTACCTGTATGGATAGGTCTTTACACAGCACCTCTCTGTTGGTTGGTGCATCTGCATAGTGTAGGTTGATGTTGTGTAGGCTTATTTGCTCTAATAAAATAGATTTAAGAGGTGGAGAAATGGCTTCTTCTTCTTGTCCTTTCTCTTCCTCCATTTTCTCTGACTGGAACAGTGTTCCCCAATTGCATCTTCCAAGTGTGTCTGTTAGATAGTTAATCTGTCCATTCTTTAGATGAATTTGATTTATAATAAGCGATTTATTGAAAATCAACTCTTTTAGATCAAAGATACTCGTTAATTCTTGTAGGCTAAGGAGTGTATCGCTTGCCGCTTGCTCTGTTTCTTCCTTGGTTAAACAAACCTCCTCTAGGGTGATACCCAGATGAGGAAAAGTACGGAAGAAGGTTAGTTCTGCTCTTTTAATTTGTGCTGTACATGTGAGCTGTTCACTAGCCTTTTTTTGCACAAAAGCGGTTAGTTTACTAGGTGTAAAAAAATAGCCAATCACCAAGGAGATGGTAATTAAAAGAAGAATAAGAATAGAAAGAGCTGTATAACTGATGATTTTATAAGTTCGCTTCATAGAATATCTAGTTTACTTTAGTAAAGGAAAACGTTTTGTTGTAATCGTCTCGGTATTTTAAAGTGGTAGCGGTTAATTCAATAACAGTATATACTTTTGGAATGTTTCCACCCATCTGCATGATGTGAATATGTGTAAGCTCACTTTTAACTAATGTCCAGGTAAAAGATTGTGCTTCATCCTCGCTTACGTCATCTGCGGTATCCCATGTCTTTCCACCTCCATTTGAATTGTAGAGATAGAACTCCGTTGATCTTTGCCATTTGCCAATGAGTAGTGCAGAGTCAAATGATTCACTTAGCGTGTCGTCTGATTCACAAGAGGTGGTGAAGAATAGTGTCGCTATAATGAGTAAAGTAAAAATTCGTAATCTTTTCATGATAATAACCTTTAATAAATAATTTGTTTTGGTCACAAAGATAAGCTTTTTTAGCTTTCTAAGGTGAATTTGTGTGTTAATTAATGAATTATAATAAATTGCACAAAGGCAGCTCTTATATCTTTTTAGGGATATAAGAGCTGCTTCTATTACAGAGAGAGTAGGTTCTCTATTCTATCTGCTGTTATCTATAATAGATTTTATTCTTTGTTTCTTTTTTTTGGTCTTTTCTTTAGCATATCTCTTCTGAAACCCTCTTCTGCCTTTATTACCAGTAGCAATTTCTTTATCGGTATAATTTTTTTTGCTTGTCGGTAATAGTTGTCTTCTTTTTCTTTCATCAATTCTCTTAGACGGACAACCTTTTCAAAGAGCTTTTTTGCATCGGCTTCGTTTAACTGCTCAATCTTTTGTTTTCTTAAGTAGTTTCTCATTTGCCGATGGATGGTATGACTACTTTTCATCAGTTCGAAGTAGATTGGGAAGAAAAGTTCTCCCTCCTGTTCTGTTATAGCAGCTTCTTTTGCGATATATTTTTGTTGCTCTATCTTAAAATGCTGAAAACGGGTGTCTTTATCTTTTTTTTGCTGCGGATAGCTCCATTGAGTGAGGAGGAGGAGCGTGATTAGAATTATTTTTCTCATAGCTTCTGTTTTTTATTCGTTTGAATCTGAATCCGTTACATACTCATAGAAGGTATATTCATCTAAGTTTAACGAAAGGTAATAGATGTCTTCATCAGAAAGTTCTTTTATACTAGCTGCTGTTTGTGTCATTGTATTATCCGTTTTGGTGGAGGTTACCAGATAGCGAATAGGCAGGAATAATGTGATGAACATGGCTGCCATATATAATAGTGGTTTGATACGTGTCCATCTAGTATTGATTTTTACTATAGGTGTTTCTTTTTCTGGTAACATTTCCATCATATGGTCTGTAAACGACTCAAAATACCCATCAGGTGCAACAAATGGGCTTTCTGTTCCATAGCGGTTTTTAATGTAATCTTCTTCTTTTCCCATTTTTCTTATTTTATATGTTAGACTGTTTAAAAAGCAAATAGTTTAATTAAGACTCTCCAGATGTTTCTTAATTTTTAGTACCGCATGGTGATAAGAGGCTTTTAGAGCGCCTACCGTGGTACCTGTAATTTCTGACATTGCTTCGTATTTCATCTCTTGATAATATTTTAAATTAAAAACAATGCGCTGCTTACTGGGCAGTTGATGTATTGCTTTTTGTAGTTGTATCTGTGCTTGGTCGCCAGAGAAGTAGCTGTCACTCTTGAGTTGTGTGAGGTATTGACCATCTCCTTCATCTAGTGAAGTGGTTCTATTCTCTTTTTTTAAAAAGATTAGCGATTCATTTAATGCTATTTTGTAAAGCCATGTGGAAAGCTTTGCATCGCCTCTGAAATAATCGATGTTTAACCACGCTTTGATAAATGTATTCTGTAGGATATCATTTGTTTGATCATGATCGAGTACTAGATGCCTAACTTGTTGATACAGTTGTTTCGTATAGTGGTTAACGATTTGCGAAAAAGCTTCTCTTTGAGTTGCTTTGTTGCGTAGTTGTTCTATAATTATCGCCTCGTTATAATTTACCATTGATTCTGTTTTAGCGCTATGAATGTATGACTAATGAACGGGTAAAAGGTTTAATGTATTTAAAAAAAAAGGTGCGTTCAATGTTGAACGCACCTTTATTAGTATTGTAACAGAACCTTAGCAGGTGCTTATTTTACGATTACTTTGTAAGCTTTATTGCCTACAGCAACAATAAATAGACCGCTGTTTGTTGTGTTGATTTTTACTGTTCCAACAGTTGCAGCTTGTTGAGCAACAACTTGTCCAGTGATAGTGTAAACAGCTACTGGTTGACTAACTGTGTTTTCAACAACGATGGTTTTGCCATTAGCATAAACCTTAGTTGCATTCTCTTCGTTAGCACTAATACCTACGGTGCTAGTTGCTGTAGCTACTAGATTCTTAACTTCCCAAGTTCCTGCAGAAGCATCGGTACACATATATTTGAATGCAAAATAAACATTTGATTTTTGCATTACATCAGCTGGGAAATCGATAGTTGCATCAACCCAAGAATCCCATCCTTGTGCTGCTGGATAAGTAGTGATAGTTACTTGTTTCCAATCTGCTGCGTTGATTGTACCATTACCGTTGTAAGTTGTTGAGAACCACATGGTGTATTCTGTTGGCATATCTACTGCAAAATTAGAAGCATGTGTGAAAGTTACATTAGCTGCAGTAACAGAGCTTAAGTCTAATGCTGGAGAGATTAACCAATCTTCGTTAGCACCATCGTTGTGTCCACTCATTTTAGCACCGTAGATTGAAGCTCCCCATGCATTTTCACCTTGTACGCTAACAGCTGTAAAAGGTTCTAATGTTGTAGTAAACTCATTTGTTACTAAGATGTTAGGGCTAAGACCATTACCACTTAATGTTAATGTCTTTTCTACTGTTCCGCTTGTTAGGGTAAGTGTTGCAGCGTGTGCACCAACTTTTGTAGGAGCAAATGTTGCACTTAAGTTACCACCATTAGCTGTTAATGTTCCAGTTACATTAAATGCAGCTGCATCATCACCAGAAACGGCATAAGTAATAGCACTTGATAAGTTGTTTCCACCTACTTCAATCGTTTGTGCAGAAGTGGTTTTGCCTACAGTTGTATCCTCAAAGATAGCAGCTGTTGCTGTGATCTCTGGTACTGATGTATCTTTTGTACCTTCAATAAGTACATTGTCAATACGGTAACCAACTGTGTTTTCTGCAGCAGATGATTGGATAGTAATGTTTAAAACGTCTGCTGTTGGTACAGGAGTTGTACATACAACCTTGTCATAAGCATTTCCACCTGTTAATCCAGTTGCTGCATAAGCAATGTTTTGACCATTCACAGAGATTTTGATTTCGTCTGTTAAAGTTACGTCTTTGTTGTAAACAGCTACTTCAAATGACATTATCATGTTAGAAGCACCTACTGCGCTAAAGTCGTTAAAAGAGATACCTGCATCTTTACCTTTTGGTAACCATAGACAGTGACCAATAGTTGCAGTTGCACGAATGTCAGAACTACCAATACGTACAATTGTTGCAGCACCGTAGTTACTGAAACCAGTGTATGAAGTATCAAACTCATAATACTTATGAGCTGCACCGTCATCGGTACCAAAAGTCTCATTGAAAATGGTTGCTGCTGATAAATTACCTGCAATTAACAAAGCGGCAATCATCATTACTTTTTTTAAGGGAGTAAAAATTTTCATAATTTGATTTTTATTATTAATACTAATCTGGAATTTTATTTATACTTGAGTGATAGTAAAATCTCTAGGAACGTATAATTCATTGGTTAACAGCCTCCCCTTTTTTATCCAATATTACATGGATGGGTGGGTGTGTTTGTTTGTTCAAAGAATTAGTATAACCAAAGTCAAAAAGTGGCAAAGTCGTTTTTCATAGGCTTCTGCTTTTATATTGAAATTTATGGTGCAACAAATGTAATTGATTGTTACTATATATACAAACTATATGCAAAGAAAAATATCAAATCTCGTAAGAATCACCTTCATTAGCCAATGATGTTTCATTAAAGATACTGGTAGCCTCTGTTTTTAGGAGGGTGTCTTCTGTATATCTAGCAGAGAAATGACCTATAATTAGTTTTTTAACTTTTGCTTTCCATGCTATTGTGGCTGCTTGCTTGGCTGTGGTGTGAAAAGTTTCTTTGGCGCGAGCCGATTCTTCTTCGGCAAAGGTAGCCTCGTGAAAGAGTAGGTCTACCTGTTCAATCTGTGGAATAATCTTTTCTAAATAGATGGTATCTGAGCAGTAGGCGTATCTACGAATAGGAGTAGCGGGTAGTGTGAGCTTTTTGTTTTCAATGACCTCTCCATCTGGCTTTGTATAGTCTGCACCGTTCTTTATCAAATTGAGTTGGTAAAGCGGAACTTTATAGTAATCGGTCATGGGTTTATTCAGATGTAAAGGTCTCTCTTTTTCTTCAAAGAGAAAGCCACAACAGGGAATACGATGTTTTAAAGGAATAGTATACACCTTAATAGATCGGTCTTCGCAGATAAGTTCTTTTTTATTGGGGTCAATGGTATGAAATAAGATTTCGTAGCTGCTGTTTTTAGAGAAAGAGAGAATAATATCTTTGAGGAGTATTTCTAAATCTTTATGTGCATAGATGTGTAGTTGTGCTGTTCTTTTCATCATACCATAGGTAGACAATAAGCCGGGCAGCCCAAAATAATGGTCGCCATGTAGATGAGAGATAAAGATGTGGTTTAATCTGCTAAATTTAATCCTATTCTTTCGCATCTGTAATTGGGTACCCTCGCCACAATCAATCATGTAAAGTTTATCACAGTGATTCACTATTTGTGATGTCGGATTATGTCGAGTGGTTGGTAGAGCGGACCCGCAACCTAAAATAGTAACGTTAAATTTCTGCATGTTCTATGAGTTGAGACAACAAAGTAACGAATTCTTTAAGTAGAAGCAAAAAAAAAGCCGATGAATAAATTCACCGGCCTTTTT
>JAQWAN010000105.1 GCA_028707655.1 Bacteroidaceae bacterium | reverse complement strand
TAATCGGCGGCACATTTCACTTGTCGGATAACAACAACAGGATCATCCGCCAACAAATCGGCTGCAGAAGCATATGCTGTTCCCGGCAATAGTTGAATTTCTATCCTGGACATCTTATGCTGAAAACGAAGTGGTACAGCTGTATCAGAGGGAAAAACATCCATTTTTTCTGCTACCAAAAAATCGGAACGGCTATAATTTTCGGCTTTATCTTGCTCTACAGCAACAGTTACAGAAGCTATCGATTGCGCTTGATCTAGGAGATTAGGTGCATATGGATAATAGGCTATAAATGTAGAGGCTGACGTATTGGTGGGATAATAAGCTACTTGATTTGGCAACCAACTACTTCCATCAAACACAAACTGCATATTATCTACCCAGCGCTCATCACTCAATGTTTGCGGGGGTTGAAAAACAAACAATCCAATGGCATCATTAGCAGCAAAAGAACTATTTATGGTACGCGTTTGGATGGATGAATTCTCACTTATCTGGATGGGGATATTAGCAACAGCATTGGTTACTCCATCATCCGATTGACAACTAAATAAAAGCATTGAAACCACCAAAAGTAGGTTATTCGCAACATGTATTCTCTTATTCATATCATATAAAATTTAGGCTCTGCTATTACTTTAACGAGTAACAGCAGAGCCTAATTTACATATTTACCTAATACGAATCAATAAAATTACGTATTATTTGTATAATTTATACTTATTTTCACGAAAAAAGAAGGATAATTATCTGAACGGACAAGACGCGCATAAACATAACCAACGGATAAACAGTGGAATATCCAACTGCAGGGGCATCGTTTCCTACCGACTGTGTAGAATATGCTAAGGCGGGAGGATCGGTACAACTACCAGCCATCAAACCCATTAGCATAAAGTAATTCATTTTAAAATAACCACGAGCTATAGACCCCATTATCAGTAATGGAATAATGGTAATGATAAAACCACAAGCTACCCACAGCAATCCATCTCCTTGTACTACTGTTTCGAAGAATTTTGCACCAGCCTCAATTCCAACACTAGCCAAGAATAAAACAATACCGATTTCACGAAGCATTAAATTAGCACTTTGTGTGGTATAGGTTATCAAATTAAGTTTATAACCAAAACGAGATATAAGGATAGCAACAACTAACGGACCACCTGCTAAGCCAAGTTTAACAGGAATAGGCATACCTAATGATACTGGAATACTACCAAAAAGAATACCCAGTAGGATACCAATAAAAATAGTGGCAATGTTAGGTTGATTAAGACGTTTCATGGAATTACCCATTACATCGGCTAAACGTTCAAGCGACTCTAATGAACCAACTACTGTTACACGGTCTCCAACTTGGAGAGAGAGATGAGGAGCAGCAAAAAGATCGACTCCAGAGCGGTTAACACGGGTAACATTTGCACCATATAAATCGCGTAGTTTTAACTGTCCTAAACTTTTTCCGTTCATTTCAGGCTTGGTTACTAAAATTCGGCGGGATACAAAAGGAGTATCCTGTTTATCCCAATCTACTTTTACAACACCACCCATAAAGGCCATAATTGCATCCGCATCTTTACGAGAACAGGATATATATAACTTATCTCCCGATTCTATTTTCGTATCATCTTTAGGAATAACAGCATGTGCATTGTGCAACATACGAGAAATAATAAATGGGCGAACAATCAAATTTTGTACCTCAGCAATTGTTTTACCAAAAAGAGCTTGATTATTAATCTCAAGACTCATGGTGTGTGGCTTAGTATGTTCATTATCAGACCCATCGGTAAGGTTATCGGATTCCGAAACAAAATTTACGCGGAAGATATAACGTATTAATATGATGGACAAGATGATACCAATAACACCCAAAGGATAAGCAACAGCATATCCCAAAGCGATAGGTTCACCAGCATAAGACACCTGATGTAATGCCTCTTGTGCAGCACCGAGCCCCGGTGTATTTGTTACAGCTCCAGAAAGGATACCCATCATCATTGGAAGAGAAATTCTGCCATCTAACACATAGTAGAGAATTAAAGCAACCACGATATTCAATGCAACAATACCAACAGCTATACCATTCATTCGCATTCCTCCCTGCTTAAAAGAGGAAAAGAAAGAGGGACCTACCTGAAGTCCAATACAAAAGACGAATAAAATAAGGCCAAACTCTTTTATAAAATGTAGATAAGGGAGGTCGGCCGTAAAGCCAAAATGGCCCATAATAATACCGACAAATAAAACAAAGGTGACCCCTAGTGATACACCAAATATTTTAATACGTCCTAACCAAACTCCCAACGAAATAACAAAGGCATATAGCATCACTACATGCGCAATCGAAGAGGAATTATACAATAAATCTTGAATCCAACTCATACTTTTTTAAATTTTGTGCAAAGGTACGCAACAACATAAAGAAATCAATACATTTTGTAGTTTTTTTTTCATTAAAAGGGGCTATTATTTGTCATATACAGATAGCAAAATGAATCTATTTAAGGAGATTCTTGGGCAAAAAACAAAATCCTGTTACTAAAAACATTAAAAAAAAGAGACTTTTTAGAGTTAATAAGTATATTTGTAGATTGTCTTTTATAAAAAGAATAATTTATTCATCTAATTATATATAAACTATGGCAGATAGTAATGAAAAACTCTTTTCTGATTTTGCTCCAGTCACTACAAAAGAGTGGTTGGCAAAAATTAACGTCGATTTAAAAGGAGCCGACTTTGAAAAGAAATTAGTTTGGAAAACCAATGAAGGATTTAATGTTCAACCTTTTTATCGTTCGGAAGATATCAAGGATTTAACAACTACAAACGCTCTTCCTGGCGAATTTCCATTTATCAGAGGTACGAAGAAAAATGACAACACCTGGCTTGTTCGTCAAGACATCAAAGTAAAAGATGCTAAAGAGGCCAATGCTAAAGCATTAAACGTTCTAATGAAGGGTGTAGATGCGCTTAGTTTTAGCATCTGTGGCTCTTCGCTTTCTAAAGCATTAATCGAAGATTTACTACAAGACATTGATGCTACATGTGTGGAATTAAATTTCTCTACCGCAAAAGAAAAAAGCATAGAACTAGCACAATTGTTAGTAAGCTATTTCAAAGAGAAAAACTACGATTTGAAAAAGTTAGAAGGTTCAATTCATTTTGACCCAATGGCTGACTCTTTAACAAAAGGGAAAAACCAAGACTTTGTTCAAACAGCAAAAGAGCTTATTGACAGCTTAGTTGATTTACCTCAATATCGCTGTATACACGTAGATGCTTTATTACTAAATAACGCAGGAGCATACATCTCACAAGAACTAGGATACGCACTTGCATGGGGTAATGAATATCTACATCTCTTAACAGATGCTGGTTTAACCGTTGCAGCAGTTGCTACAAGAATCAAATTTAACTTTGGAATTAGTTCTAACTATTTCATGGAGATTGCTAAATTTAGAGCAGCTAGAATGCTTTGGGCTAACATCGTTAAAGCATATACAACTGAATGTGCTACTGGTGAGTGTTATCTAGAAGCTTGCAAGATGATGATTCATGCAGAAACATCTACCTTTAACATGACCTTATTTGATGCACATGTTAATTTATTGCGTTCACAGACAGAAGCTATGAGTGCAGCACTAGCTGGTGTTCACTCTATGACTGTTTTACCTTTCGACAAAACGTACAAAGAATCGGATGATTTTTCGGAACGAATTGCTCGCAACCAACAATTACTATTAAAAGAGGAGAGTCATTTTGATAAGGTGATTGACCCATCTGCAGGATCTTATTATATTGAGACATTAACAGCTTCTATCATTAAACAAGCATGGGAACTATTCCTTTCTATGGAAGAGAAAGATGGTTTCTTAGCAGCAGTAGTAGCTGGTGAGGTACAAAAAGCTATTAACGAAACAGGAAAATCTCGTTTGGTAAATATCTCACGTCGTAAAGAGGTACTTTTAGGTACAAACCAATATCCTAACTTCACAGAGAAAGCTGGCGAAAAGAGAAGTCAAGCTTGCTGTTGTCAAGAAAATGAAACAGCACCCGATTTTGAAACACTTAACTTCCAACGTGCAGCTAGTCAGTTTGAAGCGCTTCGCATTCAAACAGAACAATCCGGAAAAGAACCTGTAGCATTTATGCTTACCATTGGTAATCTAACCATGCGTCAAGCACGTGCACAATATGCATGTAATTTCTTGGGATGCGCAGGATACAAAGTGATTGATAATTTAGGTTTCAAAACAGTAGAAGAAGGAGTAGAAGCCGCAATGCAAGCAAAAGCTGATATTGTTGTTCTCTGTTCAAGCGACGCTGAATATGCAGAAAATGCTATCCCTGCTTATAAAGCACTTAACGGTCGTGCTCTCTTTATTGTAGCAGGTGCTCCTGCTTGTTCAGAAGAGCTAAAAGCAGCAGGAATAGACAATTTTATTCATGTGCGTGTAAATGTACTCGATACATTAAGAGAATTGAATGCAAAGTTAGGAATTAAGTAAGCAAAACAATGAGACAAAAATTTAATAACATAGACGTCTTTGCTGGCATAAAAGCACAAAACGGCAAAGATTGGCAAAAAGAGAATAAAGTTATCAGCAGTTGGAAAACGGCCGAACAAATTTGCGTGAAACCAGTGTATACCAAAGAGGATTTAGAAGGTATGGAACACCTCGATTATTCTGCTGGTACACCTCCCTTTCTACGCTGCCCCTACTCCATGATGTACGCTTTCCGTCCATGGACTATCCGTCAATATGCAGGTTTTTCAACAGCAGAAGAATCCAATGCTTTCTACCGCAGAAACTTAGCTTCCGGACAAAAAGGTTTATCCGTAGCTTTTGACCTTCCAACCCATCGTGGATATGACCCAGATCATAAACGTGTGGTAGGAGATGTTGGTAAAGCGGGTGTATCTATCTGTTCTACAGAAAACATGAAAGTTCTTTTTGATGGTATTCCATTGAACAAGATGTCTGTATCCATGACTATGAACGGTGCCGTTTTACCTATTTTGGCTTTCTACATTAGTGCAGGTTTAGAGCAAGGTGCTAAGTTAGAGGAGATGGCTGGAACCATTCAAAATGATATTCTAAAAGAATTCATGGTACGTAACACTTACATCTATCCACCAGCATTTTCCATGAAAATCATCTCTGATATCTTTGAATACACCTCTCAGAAGATGCCTAAGTTCAATTCTATTTCTATTTCTGGATATCACATGCAAGAAGCAGGTGCAACCGCAGATATTGAATTAGCATACACACTAGCAGATGGATTAGAATATTTACGTGCTGGTGTTGCAGCAGGTATTGACATCGATGCTTTTGCACCCCGTTTGTCCTTCTTCTGGGCTATTGGAACCAACCACTTCATGGAGATAGCAAAGATGCGTTCTGCACGTATGTTATGGGCCAAGATTGTAAAACAATTCAATCCTAAGAATCCTAAATCACTAGCATTACGTACACACTCACAAACTTCAGGATGGTCGCTCACCGAGCAAGATCCCTTTAATAACGTGGGACGTACTTGTATTGAAGCCATGGCAGCAGCTCTTGGTCATACACAATCGTTGCATACCAATGCTTTAGATGAAGCTATTGCTCTACCAACTGATTTTTCTGCACGTATTGCACGTAACACTCAGATTTATATTCAAGAGGAAACCAACATATGTAAAGAAATCGACCCATGGGGCGGATCTTTCTATGTAGAATCTTTAACAAACGATTTGACACATAAAGCATGGGATCTCATCCAAGAGGTTGAGAAACTAGGTGGAATGGCCAAAGCAATTGAGACAGGTCTTCCAAAAATGCGTATTGAAGAGGCAGCAGCACGAACACAAGCTCGTATTGACTCTGGTGCACAAACAATTGTGGGAACCAACAAATACCGATTAGAGAAAGAAGATCCTATCGACATCTTAGAGATCGATAACACCGCTGTACGTGTTGAGCAAGTAGAAGGCCTAAAACGTTTACGCGAGAAAAGAAACGATGCAGAGGTACAAGCAGCATTAGATGCTATCACAAAATGCGTTGAGACAAAAGAGGGTAACCTACTAGAGTTAGCTGTAGAAGCTGCTCGTGTACGTGCTACACTTGGTGAGATCTCAGATGCATGCGAGAAGGTGGTAGGTAGATATAAAGCAATCATTAGAACCATATCAGGCGTGTATTCATCAGAAAGTAAGAAAGATGCAAATTTCGCTAAAGCATGCGAACTAACCGAAAAATTTGCCAAGAAAGAGGGTCGTCGTCCACGTATCATGATCGCTAAAATGGGTCAAGATGGTCACGACCGTGGAGCTAAAGTTGTAGCAACAGGTTATGCCGATTGTGGCTTTGACGTGGATATGGGACCTTTGTTCCAGACTCCAGCAGAAGCAGCACGAGAAGCTGTAGAAAACGATGTTAATGTTGTAGGTATTTCATCTTTAGCAGCGGGTCACAAAACTTTGATTCCACAAATCATTGAAGAACTAACAAAACTGGGTAGAGAAGATATCATTATTATTGCTGGAGGAGTTATTCCTGCACAAGACTATGATTTCTTATACAAAGCAGGTGTAGCAGCAATCTTTGGTCCTGGATCATCGGTAGCTAAAGCAGCTTGCCAGATTCTAGAAATCTTGCTAGACGAAGCTGAGTAGATTACTATTCTTATATATAAAAAAGACGGCTACTTAAATAAGTAGCCGTCTTTTTTTATATCCTATCGTTTATAACTCCTTCGTTATATGAAAACCAATCTTTTTCAAATCGTCCCAATAAGTAGGGTAAGACTTAGAGACAACCTCTGGGTTGTTAATACGTATTCCATCTACACAAAAGGAAGCAGGAGCTAAAGCCATTGCCATTCTATGGTCTTCGTAGGTATCAAAAACAATCGCATTTTCAGCTGCCGTACGTTTTCCAGACCAAGACAAAACGCCGCCATCCTCTTCCAATAGAGAGTAGCCCATTTTTCGCATCTCCGTGATAAGAGCAACAATTCGGTCCGTTTCTTTAATTTTTAAACTCCGTAAACCAGTAAATCGAAAAGGTATTTGCAACAAAGCACAGCAAACCACAAAGGTTTGCGCTAAATCGGGTTGGTCTATAAAATTGTAATGCATAGCAGAGCAACGAACAGTCGTCTTTTTCAAAACCACGCCATCGCTAGTAAAATGTGTTGCAACGCCAAGTGATTCAAAAAGAGTACTTA
>JAQWAN010000104.1 GCA_028707655.1 Bacteroidaceae bacterium | reverse complement strand
TTTGGGTACTAAAAAACTGGCACGTCCCAATTTATTGGTATACATATCGGCTATTAAATAGCGATCGTTATACTTAATGGTGCGCAATACAATACCTTCTAGCTGTTGATCCATAGACTTCATTCTTCACAACAAAGCTACGAAAAATAAACGAAAACAGAATAATTGCCCCTACTATCCACACGCAACAAGCAATAAATTAAAAATAAACCCATAAACCGGTCTCCTATAAAACGAGTATGAAAATGAAGATGCTGCCATAAGGGCGCAAAAAGCAAAATAGAGGAAAAAATAGCACCGTAAATAACTACCTGATACTGTACGTGTTACAGAAGTATCAAAAAAAAAGAGAAAACAAAAGCAACTTTTTTTACTCAAACATTTGCTAGAATGAAAATAGTGCCTATCTTTGCATCCGCAATCAAGATACAAAGCCTTGATAGCAAACCTGAAAAGGTTATATAGCTTTGGCCCGTTCGTCTATCGGTTAGGACGTAAGATTTTCATTCTTGAAAGAGGGGTTCGACTCCCCTACGGGCTACAATAAACAGATTACAGTAAGAATTTAAAAAAAGATTAGTCGAGATGGCAAATCATAAATCATCACTTAAGAGAATTAGACAAGAGCAAAAAAGAAAGCTTCATAATAGATATTATGCAAAAACAATGCGTAATGCTATTAGAAAAATTCGCTTGATGTCTGACAAAAACGAAGCAGCTACTTTGTTTCCTAAGATAGCTAAAATGCTTGACAAGTTAGCAAAAGTAAACATCATCCATAAGAATAAGGCTTCAAACCTTAAATCTAAGTTGGCTATGCACGTCAATAAACTTGGATAAGAACAGGTTTTAAGATTTTCATTATAACAGGTAGGCTAGATTATATAATCTAGCCTTTCTTGGTATGTACAAAAAACAGCACCTATTCATCCTACAAAGAACAAAACATCTTAACCAATACGTAAATTATCTAAACAGGTAGAAAAACTGCTGGAAAAATAGAACAAAACCCACTATTTTTTTGTATTTTTGTTTTGTGTAGAGCTCGTAAAGAATTTCTATATAACTAGCTAACAATTAAGTCAATAGAGAAAAAATAGAATGACCGAAGAACAAATTTTAAATAATAATGAGGGAGACTATTCAGCGAATAGTATCCAGGTATTAGAGGGACTAGAAGCAGTAAGAAAACGTCCTGCAATGTACATTGGTGATATTAGCGAAAAAGGACTACACCACCTTGTATACGAAGTTGTAGATAACTCCATCGACGAGGCCTTGGCAGGATATTGTTCTCATATCGAAGTTACTATCAATGAAGATAATTCGATAACTGTTCAAGATAATGGACGTGGTATTCCTGTTGATTGGCACGAAAAAGAAAAACGATCTGCTTTAGAGGTTGTAATGACTGTTCTTCATGCAGGTGGTAAGTTTGACAAAGGATCGTATAAAGTATCCGGTGGATTACATGGTGTTGGTGTATCGTGTGTGAATGCACTATCTAGCCATTTAGAGATCCAAGTATTTAGAGATGGTATTATTTACCAACAAGAATACGCAAAGGGTAAACCCCTTTATAGTGTTAAAGAACTAGGTAAAACAGATATCACAGGAACAAAAGTTACTTTTTGGCCCGATGACACAGTCTTTACCGTACACGAATATAAATATAATATCTTACAGACTCGTTTACGCGAGTTGGCCTACCTAAACGCAGGTATCACAATTACCCTAACGGACAAACGTAAAAAAGATGAAGAGGGAAACTTCTTAAAAGAGGTGTTCTTTTCTAATGAAGGATTGAAAGAGTTTGTTCGCTTCCTCGATTCATCTCGAGAAAGCTTAGTAGACGATGTGATCTACCTAAACACAGAAAAACAGGGATTCCCTATAGAGGTGGCTATTATGTATAATACCACCTACAATGAGAATATCCACTCCTATGTGAACAATATCAACACCATAGAGGGTGGTACCCATTTGGCTGGATTTAGACGTGCTTTAACACGTACATTGAAAAAATATGCAGATGACAGCAAAGCACTAGAGAAAGCAAAAGTAGAGATTACTGGTGAAGACTTTAGAGAGGGTTTAACGGCCGTTATCTCTATTAAGGTATCCGAGCCACAATTTGAAGGACAAACCAAGACGAAGCTAGGTAATAGCGAGGTAATGGGAGCTGTAGACCAAGCGGTTGGAGAGGCTCTAAATAATTATTTAGAGGAGCATCCAAAAGAGGCTAAGGTAATTGTAGATAAAGTTGTTTTAGCAGCAACCGCTCGTGTGGCTGCTAGAAAAGCGAGAGAATCGGTACAACGCAAGAGCCCTATGGGAGGTGGCGGACTACCTGGTAAACTTGCCGACTGCTCTAACAAAGACCCATTAAAATGCGAATTGTTCCTTGTCGAGGGTGACTCGGCTGGTGGATCGGCTAAACAGGGCCGAAGCAGAGAGTTCCAAGCTATTTTACCTTTACGTGGTAAGATTCTGAATGTGGAAAAAGCCATGTGGCACAAAGCCTTTGAGAGTGATGAGGTAAACAATATTATCCAAGCACTAGGCGTACGTTTTGGCATTGGCGAAGATAGCAAAGAGGCGAATATCGAAAAACTTAGATATCACAAGATTGTAATCATGACCGATGCCGATGTCGATGGATCGCATATCGACACCCTTATCATGACACTCTTCTATCGCTATATGCCTCAAATTATTCAAGCTGGTCACCTCTACATAGCCAATCCTCCTTTATACCTTTGCTCCAAGGGTAAAATTAAAGAATATTGCTATACCGAAGAGGACAGAATAACATTCTTACAAAAGTATGCTGAGGGAAAAGAGAGTGCAGTACATACACAACGCTATAAAGGTTTGGGTGAGATGAACCCAGGACAGTTGTGGACAACTACCATGGACCCTGAACAACGTTTATTAAAACAAATAACCATAGAAAGTGCGGCAGAGGCTGATTATATATTCTCCATGCTTATGGGAGATGAAGTAGCGCCTAGACGTGCCTTTATTGAAAAGAACGCATCTTATGCTAATATTGATGCATAAGCAATAGTCTTCTTACCGATAAAACAAAAAGAGAGTGCATCATTGTGATGCACTCTCTTTTTGTATACGCTCTTCAACTCTTGAGTCTTACAACTACAACGAGATGCTTTTTAGTTTAGTCCTCTACCTATTTTAGGACTACTCTTGTTATACTAATGCATGCTGTTCTGGCGCTGTAAGAGCTTTAAAAGAGGAACTTAAAACAATCCTATCTATTTATGCAATAAGAGGAATAATGGCTATAAAAAAACGGAGGTAGTATTTGGGTAAAAATAAAGGTATCTTTTACCCCAAATTACTGCTTTATTTGTTTGTAAAAACAGCTATATTTGGCAAGAAATACAGCACCTGTTGAATAAAAAAGCAGCTGTATTTTGAAAAGGCAAAAAAAGCAACACGCACTACAGAAGTCCCTGTGCAGATAACTCCGATGCAGCAAGTACTAATTCATTGTACCAAGCTTCGCCAAACTGGCGAATTAAAGGCTCCTTTAGAAATTTGTAAACCGGTAGGTTATTCTTTTTTCCTAGTAGCACAGCTGCTTTACACACATCCCAGCGATGGTAATTAAGGGCCTTATAGGTATGAAAATTAGCCACTCGAATAGGATATAAATGACACGAGATAGGTTTATAGAAGGTAGTCAGCCCTGCTTTATAGGCTTTTTCAATGGCACAGTAGCAACAACCCGTCTCATCGTAACAGGTAAAGACACAGTCTTTGTTGTTTACAATAGAGGTTACTAAATCGCCATCTTCATCCCTATAAACAACACCTTGTTTACGAATCACCTCGCGTGCGGCAGGAGAGAGATTTTCTTCTATCAAAGGTAATACAGCTTCTAGCTCTGCTACCTCCGATTCCTCAACGGGAGCACCTGCATCCCCTTCAATACAACATTCACCTTTGCAACTCTTTAAGTCGCATAAAAAACACTCACGAAGTATATCTAGGCTTACTACAACGTCATCAATCTGAATCATTTCTTATTGGATAAAAAAGGGCGTAATAATCGACTGATTATAACGCCCTATATATAAAATAGCTTATTTATTTCTGTAATACCTTACCAGTCATCTCCGCTGGTGCTTCAAGCCCCATAATACGAAGAAGAGAAGGTGCAACATCTGCCAAGATACCATCTTCTATAGTAGCTTGTTTATTGTCGGTAACATATACACAAGGAACAGGATTTAAAGAGTGTGCTGTGTTAGCAGAACCATCTGCATTCAGAGCATTGTCAGCATTACCATGATCGGCAATGATGATGACCTCGTATCCATTAGCTTTAGCAGCTTCTACGGTTTCCTTTAGACAATCGTCTACGGCAACAACCGCTTTTTGTATAGCATCATAGATACCGGTATGACCAACCATATCGCCATTGGCATAGTTCACCACAATAAAGTCGAATTTTTCAGATTCAATGGCATTCACCAAACGATCTTTTACCTGATAAGCACTCATCTCTGGTTGCAAATCGTAGGTAGCTACTTTTGGAGAAGGAACAAGGATACGTTCTTCTGCTTCGTATGGAGCTTCTCTACCACCGTTAAAGAAGAAGGTAACATGAGCATATTTCTCTGTCTCTGCAATATGTAGTTGTGTTTTATTTTGAACAGCTAGATACTCTCCCAACGTGTTCATCACATTTTTCTTGTCAAATAAAACATGTACCCCTTTGAAAGAAGAATCATAAGGCGTCATACAGAAATAGTGCAGATTAGGAACAGTCTTCATTCCTTGTTCTGGCATGTCTTGTTGCGTAAGCACTACGGTAAGTTCTTTAGCACGGTCGTTTCTGTAGTTAAAGAAGATAACAACATCGCCCTCTTGAATACGTCCATCTACCTGGCTGTTTATAATTGGCTTAATAAACTCATCGGTTACACCAGCATCGTAAGAGGTTTGGATAGTACCTAATAGATCGTCGGTAGCCTCGCCTTTAGCGTCTACTAACAAATCGTAGGCATCTTTTACACGGTCCCAACGCTTATCACGATCCATCGCATAGTAACGTCCAATAACGGAAGCAACTTCTGTTTTGGATCCACTGCAATGGTTCAATAATTGCTCTAAAAAGCCTTTACCACTTTTTGGGTCGGTATCTCTACCATCCATAAAACAGTGAACAAAGCTATTTTCGATAGCATATTGAGCAGCAATATCACACAGTTTGAACAAATGAATCAAAGAGCTATGCACACCTCCATCGGATACTAATCCCATAAAGTGTACCTTTTTACCCGATTTCTTGGCATAGGTAAAAGCATCTATCAATTCTTTATTCTCTAGGATAGAATTATCGGCACATGCTTTGTTTATCTTTACTAAGTCTTGATAAACAACACGCCCTGCACCAATATTTAAGTGACCTACCTCGGAGTTACCCATCTGTCCATCTGGCAAACCAACACTCTCACCACTAGCTTTAAGTTTAGAATTTGGATAGTTTGCTAACAGAGAATCCCAATAGGGAGTAGGTGTGTTATAGATTACATCTGCCTTATCTTTATTTCCAATTCCCCATCCATCGAGAATCATTAAAAGAGCTTTTTTACTCATATCAATTTATTTTAATTTACCACTATATTTGCCTGCAAATGTACAAAATAATGCAGGAATAATGAACTTTAGCCTTTTTTTTTAAATGAATTTAGGTTTACAACAAGCACTGGAGGGTAACGCCATTATGCACTTGTTGTAAACCTAAATTGTAAAGGATAGATACGGGTCTGAGAAAAGGAATCTACCAGTTTAAGGTGTAAGGTAGATTGATTAAGACGCGACTGGTACGTTGTGTTGCTGGATCCATTACTTCTAACGATCCTTTTACATAGGGCAATACATTTTTAGCACCAACGGTACGCAACCATTCTCCTTTTACCGCAAATTTTAAGGAGATAACACCACCAGCGGTATATGGAGCATTTACATCTTCCATAACAATAGGAGCCACTAGTTCTGGCAAGCGTAATTGTATCCCCTTCAAGATAAAGGAGGAGGCATTTACGTTGTTTACCGATAACTTGATGGTTATGTCTGTTAATGTGGTATCTGCTATTGAATCGGCAAAGATATAGACATTTCCTTCTGGTAAAAGATAAAGTGCTCTTTCTTGCTCACTCGTTACATAAAAAGTATGCGAAATCTTTTTGCCGGCTACTCTAAAGTCTAACGTTATGTGGTTGTCCTCCATTGGTAAACAATCTTCTGTGGAGAAAGAAACATGTAAGTCGGCTTTATCTTGCTTTAAAACAATCTTTGTAGCACAGTTAGAGGTGAAACGTGGTAGTTGTTCGGCCTGAATAGGATAACCATTTAAAGACAAAAAACAAACATATTCGGTGGGAGAAACAAAGGCTCCAGACACCGAGATCATACTATATAATTTCTGATAGGCTTTCTCTAACGATAATACTTTACTCTTTCTAACCGAATCAAAGAAGAACTCTTTAAGCGATGATAAACGACGTAAACCATCTGCTATGTCAGATACTTTCGCCATATGATATTGTTGTGCATCAATAGCTTCTAATTCGGCTTCTTTTTCTTTGTCAAGCGAGGTATACTCATCTATCAGTTTAGATTGATCTAATGAAGAATAGGGATAGCGCAAGAAATAGTTATAATATATCTCTTTTGTCTTCTTAATCTTCACCTTTTGCCAATAAACACCTGTGGCATTAGCAAAAGAGATACCTTTTAAAAAGGGTAAACGAGCGGAATGGGTCTTGGTAAAAGAAAAATAGATATCCTCTACTTCCGATTTTCCTTTTTCTGTTGTTTCGGATACTTTACTAAACTCGTCGCTAATCACATTTTGAGCCACCGATTGCGCAATCATCTCTTTTACACGGTCCATGGCTGCATCTTGCGCCTTTTGTAGGGTAGATTGCTTTACATTAACCATCAAGAAGCCCTTTTCTTGTAGCTTACACCACTTAGGCATTTTACGAGAACTCTTATCGATTATTTTTGTTTGTGCAAAGAGATTTACCGAAAGGAAACAACAAACAAAAAGGGCTATTATACTTATTTTTTTATACATAACGAATCTTATTTATTCCAACTAATAGGAAGATTACGAATACTAATAACACAATTGGATATCGTCATACTTACAAAGGAAAAAGAGGGTATCTCGCTGATGACATTCTCCACAACAAAGACCTTCTTCACAGGAACATTATAGGGAAACATTTGG